>NZ_CP027786.1:1813982-2116313 GCF_003795145.1 Tetragenococcus koreensis
AGCCAACCCAGTAGACATTTTAACCTATGCTACTTGGAAGTTTTCCGGTTTTCCTAAAGAAAAAGTATTTGGTACGGGAACTTCTCTTGACTCTGCTCGTTTCCGTCAAGCTTTAGCCCAATTAATCGGAGTAGATGCTAGAAACGTTCATGCATACATTCTAGGCGAACATGGCGATTCTGAGTTTCCTGTATGGTCCCATGCAAATGTTGCCGGCTTACAAATTTACGAATGGATAAAAAATAACCCTGAAATTGACGAAGAAGCCATGGTTAATTTATTCTTTAGTGTACGGGATGCCGCTTATACAATTATTGAGAAAAAGGGAGCAACATTTTACGGTGTCGCTGCAGCCCTAGCACGTATTACACGAGCAATCTTGTATAATGAAAATGCCGTATTACCGCTATCAGTACAAATGACTGGCGAATATGGTTTAGATGGAATCTACATCGGCTCTCCAGCTGTCGTCAATTCAGAAGGTGTGAAACAAGTAATTGAAGTTCCTTTAACTGATGGTGAAAAAGACCGTATGACAGCTTCGGCTGAACAATTAAAAAATATTTTAGACAAAGCATTTGAACAATTTGAAAAATAAATTCTGATCATAGTTTTTAATAAAGATTTAGTTGAGAGCGGCTTAAACTTAAGTCGCCCTCTTTTTTAAGTATTAAATAATTCTTAGATTTGGAAACATTTGGTTCGTTTTTTTAAGTAAATATGCTATGGTGTGAAAAAGAAATTATTTAGTTTAAGGAGCTGACAAGCTGCATGTCACGTTTAGGTAAACGTTCAAAAATGAAAAAGACGACACGCAATATTCTGATTGGCCTAGTTGTAATACTGATTGTGGCACTCGGGGGTTATGCTTATCGTAGTGCGCACTATTCTGACCATTTTTTACCGGACACTTATATTAACGGTACAAAAGTAAGCAACTTAACAGCCGATCAAGCAAATGATTTGTTGCACGAACGCTACGAGGCACAAGAATTTACGATCGAACAAGATGGTCAAGAATGGAAATCGCTAAAAAAAGCCGACTTAGGACTTTCAACCGATTTTTCTGATGAATTAGAATCTATGATCAATCAGCAAAACAATTGGGGTTGGGGACTTTCTTTTCTATCATCTGCCAAACAAAATTTAGCCCTTGATACAGCCGCTTTTGATCAACAAACACTCAACCAACAAACAAAAGCAATTGAGCAAGAAATAACTGCATTAAACGATGAGAAAACGAAAACTGAAAATGCAAAAATTGAGCAGGATGAAGACGGTTTTGTCATCGAACCTGAAAAACAAGGGGACGAGCTTGATGCCGAACAAGCTACCAAAGATTTCAAAGAAGATGTATTAGACGGCAAAAACGAGCTCGAATTAAATAGTTATACAAAAGAGCCCACTGTTACTTCAGATGATGAGGACTTAAACCAAGAACTTGACCAATTAAACAGCGTAGCCAAAGTAAACGGTACGTATCAAATTAACGGAGAAAATGTTGATATCCCAACTGAAAAAATCATGGATTGGGTCGTTTATGATGATGACGAAGTCACTTTAGATCAAGAAAAAGTCCGAGAATATGTAGAAGAATTAGGCGATAAATATAATACAAGCGAAAATGAAACAAAATTCGACAGTACAAAACAAAAGGAAGTGACGGTCGATCCGGGCACTTTAAGTTGGACCATCGCCACTGACCAAGAAACAGAAGCCTTAAGCGAAGATATCTTAAAAGGGGAAGATTTCAACCGAGCTCCTACTGTGGAGGGTAGCGCTGATCCAAGTGAGCCACTTGTTGATGATACCTACGTAGAAGTAGACTTAAAAAATCAACATATGTGGTATTACAAAGATGGCGATGTCTTTTTAGATACTGATATCGTTTCAGGAAAACCAGACACGAAAACACCAACCGGCGTGTTTTATGTTTGGAACAAAGAAAGAGATGCAACCTTAACCGGTGAAGATTATGAATCTCCGGTTGATTACTGGCTGCCGATCGATTGGACCGGCGTTGGTATTCACGACGCAGACTGGCAACCAACATTTGGCGGCGATCGCTGGAAAGAAGGCGGATCTCATGGCTGTGTCAATACACCGCCTGACGTCATGGAAGAATTATTCGAAGATATCGAAGTTGGTACGCCTGTCGTGGTAATTTAAACCTATTTACTAAAAAAATAGCTACTAAAAAACGAGAGGATGCCCTCTCGTTTTTTTAACCTTCAATTGAAGTATAGACTTCTGAAACATCGTCATCATCTTCTAATTTGTCTAGTAGATGATCAAACTGTTCTCTCTTCTTACCTTCTAATAAAACCGTGGTTTGTGGCACCATCGTTAACTCAGCTTGAGCTAGTGTAAATTCTTGTTCTAAGAAATCACGTACCTCAGTAAAATCTTCAGGAGCTGTATAGATCTCAAATACTTCAGGAGCTGTCAATAAATCTTCGCCCCCAGCTTCCAAGACTTTTTCTAACATATCGTCTTCGCTCAACGATAAATCTTCTCGCTCAATAGCGATATAACCCTTGCGATCAAACATATAGCTAACTGAGCCTGTTTCTCCTAGACTACCGCCATTTCGATCAAAAGCCACTCGCACATCTGTCGCTGTACGGTTGCGATTATCTGTTAAGGTTTCAACTAAAATAGCCACACCGCCAGGCCCGTATCCTTCATAAGTAACTTCCTCATAATTAGCGTCATCGGCATTACTAGTTGCTTTTTTAATTGCGCGATCAACATTATCATTAGGCATGTTGGCAGATTTTGCCTTATCCATTACCATACGTAAAGTTGCGTTTGTATCTGGATCAGGTCCACCATTTTTTGCTGCCATATATATTTCACGAGATAATTTTTGAAAGATTTTGCCTTTTTTGGCATCTTGAGCGTTTTTTCTTCCTTGAATATTATTCCATTTACTATGTCCTGACAAAAAATCTCCTCCTTGTAAAAAATTGGTTGAAAATTTACAAACCAACCTTTGCACCCTTATCTATTATAACTGCTTTCCCCCTATTTTTACAAGACTCGCTTCTTCTTCAGCCTAAAAACCAGCCAACAAAGTAAAACAGCGGTTAATGCGCCAAAAGAATCCAGCATCACATCTTGAAACAACGGTGTACGATCTTGGGTTAACATTTGATGGAATTCATCCATCCCCGCATAACCTGTCGCTGAAAGCCAGCCGAAAAATACAGCAAAGCCGGCATTTTTTAGTTTTGGCAATAAACTTAGGAAAAAACTGCCGCCTAAAAGAAAATAGGTCCCAAAATGGGCTAATTTACGTATAAAAAATTCCACAAAAGAAAAATACCCTTTTTCTTCAATACTTACTACATCATCGGCATATTTAAAGGAAATGTTACTCAACGTTTCTTTGAAAGGTTCATTTTCCAATATACGCTCTAATAAACTGATTTGTGATTGCGTCTCGTAAGTTTGTGACGAACTATAAAATAAAATAGCCATAATCGCCAGTGCAAACACAAAATATAAATTCCCATTTTTTCTGGCTTTTTTTACCATCTACTCCACCTCAATGTTTTATCATAGCATTTTATAGAGAATTAAAAAACTTCTTTTGCGAAATCTTATGTTATACTAGTTTACAAAATTAAAACAAAGGGGACTTTTCATGAACTATGCAATGAGCTGGGATCTAGATTCTATTTTTCCAGGGGGCAGCCATTCTAACAAATTGCAGCAACGCATGACGCAATTGGATGAACAAATTATAGCCTTTCATCAAGCTGTCCAAGCTTTCCAACCAGAAAAAAGAGACACTGATGAACTACTTACTATTTTGAAATGGAACACCAAAGTTTCTAACGGATTTGAACAATGCGGAAGTTTCATCGAGGCTTTGCTATCTGCCGATGTTAATGATACAAAAGCTAAATTGCTATCGGGGGATTTAACTAAAAAAATCCCTGGATATCAACTAGCGTCTACTATTTTTTCGAAAAAATTAGCGCCAATCGAGGATACTACTTGGAAACAATGGTTAACTGAACCAAAATTAGAAGATATTGCTTTTCGTTTAAGTGAAATTCGCCGCGATGGCAGCAAATTATTATCAGAAGCAGAAGAAAATATTTTCAGTACGCTATCTTTAGATGGGCTAAATGCTTGGAGTCAACATTATGACACGATTGTGGCAAGCATTACGGTCCCTTTCACTGAAAAAGATGGTACTACAGTGGAGCTTTCTGCTGGTCAAGCCTTTAATAAGATGATGGGCGACCCGGATGCCGCAGTTCGTGCAGCTCTTTTTGAAAAATGGGAACAAGCGTGGAGCCAAAAAGCTGATTTATTCAGCGATACCTTGAACCACCTAGATGGTTTTCGCTTATCTACTCAAAAATTACATGGGATCGATAATTATTTGCAAGAACCATTAGAATATAACCGTTTAAAACAAGAAACACTGGAAACGATGTGGACTACGATTCAAAAAAATAAACAACCTTTTGTTGATTATTTAACTCGTAAAGCCCAATTATTCGGCAACGAAAAAATGAAATGGCAGGATCAAGATGCCCCCATTATTTTAGGCGACTTACAAGAACAAACGTATACATTTGACGAAGCAGCCGCGTTTATTGTTGAAAATTTCCGGGAGTTTAGTCCTAAAATGGCCGATTTTGCTCAAAGCGCTTTTGAAAAATCTTGGATTGAAGCGGAAGATCGTTCGGGAAAACGCCCTGGTGGCTATTGTACCAGCTTTCCTGAGTCACAGGAATCACGGATTTTCATGACTTACAGCAATTCGATCAATGAAGTAGCTACAGTGGCTCATGAGTTAGGTCATGCTTTTCATAGCGATAACATGTGGGATTTGCCTAGCTTAAATCAAGAATATGCCATGAATGTAGCAGAAACAGCTAGCACTTTTGCAGAATTGATTGTCGCAGACGCTACCTTAAAAAAGGCACAAACAAAAGCAGAAAAAATCAATCTATTAGATGTTAAAATGCAAAATGCAATCGCGATGTTCATGAATATTCACACACGTTATATTTTTGAAAATCATTTTTATCAAGCACGTCAAAAAGGGTTAGTTTCAGCAGAACAAATTTCTGAAATGATGGTCGATGCTCAAAAAGAAAGTTACTTAGATAGTTTGGATAATTATCACCCGCATTTTTGGGCAGCGAAACTGCATTTCTTTATTGATGATGTCCCGTTCTATAACTTCCCTTATACCTTTGGTTATCTTTTTAGTATGGGCATTTATGCAGTGGCAAATGAGCAAGGCGCTAGCTTTGAAGACGAATATATTGCTTTATTACGTGATACTGCTGCTATGACCACCGAAGAATTGGCCCAAAAACATTTAGGCGTTGATTTGACACAACCCGACTTTTGGCAAGCCGGTATTAATAAAGTTCTAGAAGACGTTGATGAATTTATGGCGCTAACCGAAGACTATCTTTAAAAATAGCTAACAAAAAACCAGTGCAGCTTGACGCTGTTCCTAATCATTTTAAGGAACAGACTAGCTTGCAACTGGTTTTTTTATGCTAATGCTGGATACTATGGCCTTTTTCATAGTTTTCAGGAGCAACTTTAGTCGGTGTTTTTAATGCTTTTACTCCTGGAAGAGTCATCAGCACCACTAGACTAATTAGATAAATGCTACTCAAAAACCAGATCACAGCATTCAAATCATAATGGTCCATCAAAAAACCGATGATAATTGAGGAAAAACCACCAATCGCGCGTCCTGCGTTCATGATAAAATTATTGGCTGTTGCACGAATTTGCGTGGGATATAATGAACTAATAACAGCACCATAACCTCCATACATACCATTAATAAAATAACCGACAACGACCGCCGCTAAAATCAAAGTTACTTGTCCAGTAGCCAATACTAATAAATAAACAGCCAAAGATGAAAAAATAAGAAAGATGGTAAAAGACATCCGCGGTCCTAACTTATCCATAATCGCTCCAAATGTTAACATACCTAGGCACATTCCTAAAATTGTGCTAACCATCCATAAAGAAGAATCGGCAACTGATAAACCAAGTCGCTCTTGCATAATCGAAGGTAACCAGTTCATCAAACCGAAATAGCCAGCAATTTGAACGGTAACCATCAACGTTAAGCCAATGGTTTGCCAAGTCATTTTTCCGCCAGCAAATAAATCAGTTAAGCGTGTTTTCTTTCCTTCATCTTGTCTTTGAGCAAAAGCCGCAGGTTCTTTTAACCCGCGACGTATAAATAATACCATCAAAACTGGCAACACACCGATAACATAAAGCATACGCCAGCCAAGTACTGGTATAATCAAAGAAGCCAAGATTGCTGCTAACATTGCACCAACTTGTGCGCCAATGCCCGCGATCGATGAGGCTCTGCCTAAATGTTTTTTCGGGAATGTTTCAGAAATCAACGACATACAAGCGCCATATTCCCCGCCAGCTCCAATACCAGCAATAAAGCGAAAAAGGAAAACTAAATAGATATTAGAAGCAAAAAACATCAGTAAAGAAGCGACCGAAAATAAAATGACTGTTTGCGAAAATACTTTTACACGCCCGTATTTATCTGCCATAAGTCCAAAAAAAATACCCCCAACTAGCATCCCTAAATTGGTAATTGTAGCAATCAAACCAGCTTGTGCGCCACTAAGACCAAAGGTTGCGATAATTGAAGATAACGAAAAGGATAAAAACATAATATCCATATTCTCTAATGCGATTCCTGAAGCAGTTGAAAGTAACACTTTTCGCTGATACCGTGACATTTTTTACCATCCCTAACTCATTTATTTTTTATTCTTCCAAACAGATTACGCATTTTATCCTGATTATTCAAGTAAAAAAGCTAAAAAAAGAAAACTTTTTTGAAAAACGTTCGGATTTTACCTCTATTATTCAAAGACATGAATCTTGGTAAAACATAGAAAAGGGATTTATCCTAGAAATGAGGAAAGTTTAGCAATTATCTCTTCATAGCATTAGAGAACACACTACTCATTACTGAACTCAATAAATCTTTGTGACAACTTTCCTATTATCCTAAAAGGAGATACTTTTTAGCATCAAAAAACCGCTGCTATTGAAATTGCTTCAATAACAGCGGCTATAGCTTATTCTTTATTCAGGGTCAGTTGCAACTAAGCCACCAGCAAGATTATTCATATCTGGTTTATCTGCTTTTAAAATCAATTTTTCATTAACAAAAGCCATTTGCCCTAGACGGCTCATTTCTCTACCATAACCAGAGCGCTTCACGCCACCAAATGGCAATTCAGGCAAGGAATATCTAAAGCTATTGACAAAAACCATACCCGTTTCAATTTGAGCAGCCACTTCAGCGCCATGATCGCTGTCACCAGCAAATACAATGCCACCTAGTCCGTAAGATGAGTCGTTAGCTAGTTCAATCGCTTCTTTTTCTGTTGCGACCTTATAAACCACCCCAACTGGACCAAACATTTCAGTCGTATGAGCAGGATTATCCCGATCAATGTCCGTTAAAATGGTAGGCATAAAGAATTGTCCAGGCAAATCGATCGGTTCATTACCGTAAACAACTTTAGCACCTGCTTGTACGGCTTCATCAACTTGATCCTGCAAATCTTCTTTCGCCTTTTTACTATTCATAGGCGCTAATGTAGTTTTGGGATCTAATGGGTCACCAGGTTTAACTTTGCTGAAGTTTTCTTTCAAACGTTCCACAAATTCATCGTATACATCTTCCATCACAATAAAACGTTTGGAGGAAGTACATTCTTGTCCGGCATTATATAAACGTGAGCGCCAAGCAATATCTATAACATCATCCATATTAGCATCATCTAATACCAAAAATGGATCCATACCACCGAGTTCCATGGTTGTTTTTTTCAAGTTTTTACCTGCTGCACTGGCAACCGATTCGCCGCCACGTTCAGAACCTGTCAAAGCAACTCCTTGAACTCTAGAATCTCCAATTGCTTCTGTCACTTGATCATACGATAAAAATAAATTAGTAAGTGAACCTTTAGGCGCACCTGCTTCACTAATTACATCAGCCATCATTTGTGCAGAAGATGGTGTATTCGAAGCATGTTTTAAAATCATAGGGTTGCCTACCATAAAGTTTGGAGCAAACACTCGCATGATTTGATAATAAGGAAAGTTCCATGGTTCAACCATCATCAAAACACCTGTCGCATGATGCTGGATTTCCGCCTTGCCATGTGCGATCGTTTCGATTTCTTCAGGTTTCAACATTTCTTCCCCATGGTCTGCAAACCAATCGGCAATGACCGCGCACAGTTCAACTTCACCTTGTGCTTCAGTCAATAGTTTCCCCATTTCAATAGTACAAGTACGAGCTAATTCATCCGATTTTTCCCGGATCTTAGCAGCAACATTGTGTAAAATCTTTCCTCGTTCTTTGACTGCTTGGGTTTTAAATTCTTCATATAAGTCTTTCCCTGTTTGTAAAGCTTCTTCTAATTGTTGATCTGTGGCGTCTGGATATTCCTTTACTACTTCGTTTGTATATGGATTTATTGTTTGATATGCCAATCAAATACCCTCCTTATTTTTTTACAAACTATTTATTCAACTAACTAGTTTGCTAGTAACGTCCACTTGTCAAAAACTGCCCGACTAATATCTTCCTAAAAAGTGGCCAACGAACATTTTTCTTCACTTGTACTATTTTTAACCTCATGCAACTAACGTTTGCCAGATTACAACATTTAAAATGTATTCGCTATCATAATTGGAGAGCATTCATAACTTTTGAAAAAATCCCCTTATGCATAGCTAGTACTAACTAAAATGCAAAAAAGATTTTAAACCTCCTTTTTGTCACTTCCTCCAACATAAACATAACATAAATTCCACCAATTTTGAAAAAAATAATCTCGTTTATTTAGTGTTAGTTGATTCATTATTTTCTTTCTTAACAAAGAAGGCCTTAGTCTCACAAAAGCGTACTATCCCTTAACAACATCCTACATTGCTCATTAAAAAACATCTCATTTGTTAACTTTTTCTCTTTCTTTCAATAGTACGCTACAAAAATTAAAATTCATCCTGACGTGATCTTTGTTAGTGTGCCATTGTTTTTCTTATTCCTTTAAGCCAATATTTAGCAAACTTATCAAGTCAAATAGATTACCCGGTCATGTCCTCAATAACAAAAAAATCTCATGACCTCCCTTACCACAAGGTGTCATGAGATTTTTAATTTTATTCAGTGCTTAGTACTTCCCAGTCAGGAGGTAACTTAAATTGATTTTCTTGTTTAATAAATTCATGATTATTACCAGAAAGGCCAAATAAAAATCGATAAAAACCATTTTTATAAACCCATTCTGTTTTTGTCAGGGTAAGTTGTGCTTGATCGGCATGCTGGTCAATGTGATTTTTTACATGATCACTGCCAGCTGATTTAGGTTTTTCCATGTTTTCAGTCGCATATAGATAAGTCTTTTCCGTACCATCGCCTAAAGGTTTATACAATAATGCTTCCACATTTTGATCATCTACCGACGACACTAAATTAACAGTTTGGGTGCGGTTTTCTTGTTCCATACCAAAATGTTGATTAAAGTTCGCTACAATTAAAACGATGCTTACAAGGAAAATAGCCGCAAATACAAAAGAAAGTCTTCGTAGCCAATTTTTTTGCCCTAAAACAAATAAAAAGGCTGTCGCTGCCGCACTTAAGATAAGAATGACAAAAATCATACGTGTGCCTCCTTACTTTTGGACGATCCCTTAATGAAGAACGTCAACCCAAAACCAACAATACAAAACAGGATTGCTACTAAAAAGGCTGCTCGATATCCTGACAAGGTAGCACCTAAAGCTTGCTGACCATAAGCTAATGGTGTTTTTTCCAGCATGCTTTCCTTTGGCAAATTATTATTGGTAACGTTTGTCAACACACTGATTAAGATTGCCGTTCCGATCGAACTAGCTACTTGTCGGAAAGTATTATTGACGGCAGTCCCGTGACTAATTAATTTAGCTGGTAATGAATTCATCCCTGAAGTTGTGACTGGCATCATTACCATTGAGATTCCAAACATCCGTACGACATACAAAATGATAATGTAAGCCGCGGGCGTATTTTCCGTCAAAAAGGCAAAGGGCGCTGTTGAACAAGTTAAAAGAAACATCCCAATAATCGCTAAACGTTTCGCGCCGTATTTATCAAAAATTGAGCCAGTGATTGGGTTCATGACACCCACAACGAGTGCCCCAGGAAGTAGCATTAAGCCAGATTGCAAGGCGGATTCTCCATGAATATTTTGAATATACATTGGAACCACCATTGAAACACCGATCATTGCCATATTTGTTACACCAGCAAGAATAGCAGCTAAAGTAAAGGTGGATGATTTAAACACGCGCAATTCCAATAGCGGATTTTCAATATGCAGTTGACGCCAAACAAAAAAGACCAGAACAATCGCTCCAAGGCCAATAAATCCAATCACTTCAAAACTTCCCCAGCCGTTATTTCCAACACTAGAGAAGCCATATAGCAAAGAACCAAATCCAATAGTAGATAATACCACTGATAAAAGGTCAATTTTAGGGTTAGACAATGGAATGACACTACGCATTAAGAAAAAAGACATGATTAGGACTAGAACCACGATAGGGATCACAATGCCAAATAATTGACGCCATGAATAATGATCAATCACCCAACCAGAAAGTGTGGGGCCTAAAGCAGGAGCTAATGCAATAACAATACCCACCATTCCCATTGCAGCACCACGCCGTTCAGGTGGAAAAATAGTATACATAATGTTTTGTAGTAACGGCATAGAAATTCCTACACCTGCAGCTTGCACAAGACGGCCAATCAAAAGCACCGAAAAAGTAGGTGCTATAAAACAAGTGATTGTTCCAATCAAAAAAACCATCATGGCAAATAAATATAAATTTTTTGAACTAAATTTATTAATCATCCAAGCGGTAATAGGGATCATAATCCCATTTACTAATAAAAATCCAGTAGTCAGCCACTGTACATCAGAAGCTGAAATATCAAAAGTACGCATTAAAGTTGGAAAAGCAGTGTTTAATAATGTTTGGTTCAATACCGTACAAAAACTGCCGACCATTAAAATCGCTACGATAATGCTACGATTATATGGTTTTCCATGAATATCAAGTGGTTGTTCGTTTCCCATAGTTCTCTTCCCTTCTATTTTTTCAACTTAACTACTTTATTCTTTTTTGCAGATTTTGTCAACTAACTTGACATCTATGTAATGTGAACTATAATCCAAGTAATGACACTACAAAAAGAAGGTATCTTATGGTAAATTCCTTAAAAGACTTATTAGTCAGTGATGATTTATTAGTTGGAATTAGTGAATTAAGTAAAATGAGCGGAACTTCTCCTAGACAATTACGTTATTGGGAAGAAAAAGGAATGATCACCTCCGTTGCTAAGGATGCTGAAACTGCAGCACCCCGCAATTATCGTTTATTGACTGTGATAAAGGTAGAACTAATTCAAGGTTTTTTAGATGAAGGTTTCACTTTGCAAAAAGCCGATGAAAAAGCAGAGAAGTATCTCAAAAAAGTAGCGCATATTAGAAAAATTTTCGCTAAAACGATCCGAGATGTAGAAGTTATCAATGACCGCTACACTGTTTTTACTATTGGAGACTTTGAACCAAACGGTGAACTGCTAGCTATTATTTATGATGATATGGATGAAAAACTTACGTATCAAGTTTTTGATACACAAGCAACGATTGATTACCAACAACTTATTCAAAAAAATTAATCTTAATAAATAAGCAACGCTATCTATAAATCAGACAGCGTTGCTTATTTTTAACACTTTATAGACAAGCGCCATTTTTTAATGATACAAGTCAAAACGACCTTTTGCCATAACTTCTTTCAAACCACCTGTTTTTAATAAGGAACGGTTCATAATCATTTTTTTCATAAATGAAGCTGGGTAGCCTTGGACTGCCGTACTTCCCACATAGCCAAAAGCATGTGTGTTGCCAATTGAAGCGACCGACCCTAGTGACTTGAATGTAAACGGTTCAGTCGATTCGCCTTTGATTTGATGTTGAATATTTTTAGCCGCGTGATCTCCCATTTGTAAGGAAATTTGTCCAGTCGTCGGATAAGGGCGGTTACTTTCTTTATCCATCACAGCGGAAACATCGCCAATGATATAGATGTTATCATGGTCCGGATCAGTTAAATCATCACTTACCATTACTCGTCCTCGTTTTTCACTAAAGCCAGAATCTCCAACAACATGACTGCCACTGACGCCAGTCGTCCAAATAACTGTACCTGCTTCAAGTTCTTCTTCCCAGTCATCCGTGCCGTAAACCACTTTTTCTGGTTTAATTGCTTTTATCGGGCTAGAAGTCAATAAATGAACGCCCCATTTATTTAAGTAGTCCAGACAATATTGTGTCAACTTATCATTAAACATTGGAAGAATGCTTGACATTGCTTCGATGCAGTAGATTTCGATTTCTGCTGGATCAACACCAGCTATTTTAGCGTATCGCTCTTTGCCTTCATGTAAGGCGCCAACCAATTCGATTCCCGTAAAACCAGCACCGCAAACGACTAATCGTAAATATTTCTTGTCTTGGCTTTCTTTATATTTTTTCATCATCGCTTGAATATGCGCGTAAACTTTTTCAGCAGTTTGAACATCTACCATTTCCAAAGCATTTTCTGTTGCCCCAGAAATACCAAAGGTTTCTGTTTCAAAACCTAAAGCAACCACTAAATAATCATAATGTAATGGTTGATTATTTTTTAAATCAACCACTTGTTGGTCAGGATCAATTTTTTTCACTTCATCTTGGATAAATGTTGTCGTTTTCGAATTCACTACATCCTTAATAGGATAGATGATTTTTTCTTTCGGTTGATTCCCAGAAGCAACTTCATGTAAATCTGTTGCCTCATAGTGATAGTCGTTGCGATCAACTAAAGTAATATGCAGGTCACTTTGCTTTTGTAGCTCCCGTAAAGTTCTCAATCCTGCATATCCTGCGCCTAAAATCGCGACTTCCTTCATGATACGTCCACTTCTTTCTATTTTTTATGATATAAATATTCCTATAGCATAGGTAATGAATTGTACAATTGATCCTACTGCAAGAATCTTAACCGCGCAACGAAATGTCTTACTTTTAACTTGCTCTTGTAAAAAAAGTTTTACTTGGCCATAAACAAATGGTAGGGCTAAAAATGATAACAGCACAGTCCAAGGAGCTAGACCTAAAAGAAATGAAGCTAAAATTGCTACAAAAGCAATTCCGTTCATTCCCACAAATAGGCGTAGTGCATTGGTTTTCCCTATGTAATGAACTAAAGTATAGCGCCCATTTTTTTCATCTTCTTCTTTATCACAAGTATTATTGGCTAGCATTAAGTTAGCGATCCACATCGTATTTGGCAATGCAATAACTACAATACCTAAAATCGCCGAAAAACTCCATTGAAATGCTTCAAAAGTATTGATATACACACAAATTAATGAAATCATAAAGCCCATGGTAATGCCGGAAGAGATTTCGCCTACGGGTAAGCTTGATAACGGCCGTGGCCCCGACGAATAAAAAATACCCACTAGATAACAAAATAACCCCATCCACAAAAGTGGCCAACCGACCACCGAAGCTAAAGCAATCCCAATAAGTGCAGATACGGTAATCATTGTAACCATCAACCAAAACACCAAACGCAGCGATAAGTTCTCGCGTCCGATAATATTGGTTTTTTCCTTATAATCATGCCCTTCTCTAGCATGACGATAATCATTATAGTTATCTAAAATATCTACTGCCATATTAAAAATAAACATGGCTACAAAATAAATGGCTACATAACCGACATGAATTGTGCCATAATGATACCAACTATAACAAAGTCCGATTAGAAACGGGAGAACACTTGCTGTTTTCGCCTTCATTTCTACCAATTCTAAAAAAACAGCTACTGACATTTTTCTATCCTTTCTTTTTTTTACAGCATAAAAGTAGCCTTTTTGTCCAATAATAAGTTAGAATAGTTCTGTTATTACCAAACGTTGAAAGGAACGTACAAATGCTATCTTACTGGAACGATTATCCCACTATTCAAAGTAAACTCCAAACCGTTTGCTCATTAATTGAAGAACAATTATGTGTGCGAAATAAAGATATTCAAGAAACACTCATTGAATTTGCCAGATCAGGCGGCAAATACTTACGCCCAGCGTATTTTCTCCTATTTTCTGAGTTAGGGGATCCAGCCAAAAAAGATCAAAAACAACTGATACAGATTGCTGCCTCAATTGAAATCTTACATATGGCTACCTTAATTCATGACGATATTATTGATGACTCGCCACTGCGTCGTGGCACTGTCACGGTACAATCAAAATATGGAAAAGACATTGCCGTATACGCTGGCGATTTGTTATTTACTCAGTTTTTTGATTTACTCACACAAGCCATGAATGGCTCTTCTTATTTAGGAATTAACGCAGCTTCCATGAAACGTCTTTTACTAGGCGAATTAGATCAAATGCATACCCGCTTTAATAAGCAAGAAACTATTGAAGATTATTTACGCAGCATTAATGGGAAAACTGCTGAATTATTTTGGCTAGCTTGTATACAAGGCGCCCATTTTGGTAAGTCAGCTGAAAAAATTGAAACTTTAGCGGGCCAAATTGGACGCAACATTGGGATTGCGTTTCAAGTCTATGATGATATCTTAGATTACACTGCTGATCAATATATTTTACAAAAACCCATTTTGGAAGACTTAGCACAAGGAGTTTATACTTTACCACTGATTTTGGCAAAAGAAAAAAACCCGGAAGTGTTTGCCCCTTACTTGGCTAAGGAAAGTGAGCTTTCTTTAGAAGAAGCACAGAAAGTAGCAGAATTAGTTGTTACTTATGGGGGAGTACAAAAAGCGAAAGATTTTGCCCAGCGTTACACTGAACAAGCTCTACAAGGCATCACCAAATTACCTGAAGGACAAGCCAAAGAAGAAATCAAGCAATTGACTAAACAATTGTTACAACGAACGTTCTAACTAAAAAACTCTTGCGTGCTTACAATAAAGCTGCAAGAGTTTTTTAGTAAAAATGGTAGTGCAGTCTTCCATTTTTCGCATGTATTTATATTTTAAAATTAGCCTAAAATATAATTATTAGAAAATAATTAAAAAAATTAATAGAATTTTCTGGATATTATATCTAAAGCTTGCTATAATACTGAAATATAACACTAATTGAAAAGAGGAATGCTGCTTGAAACCTTATGAATTGAATGATATCAGTTATCTTTCCATCCCTTTACCAGATGATATAACACGAGCTAAAGAGAATGGAAATTTTACTTTGGCCGAAGAATTAATTCGCGAAAAGCTTAACTTTGCTAAAACTAGTCAAACATTAAAGCAACGTTTAGAAGGGGAGCTGGCTGTCTTATCTGCCTTAGGCGAAGATCAATTCCCTTTTGACGAACAACAGGCACAAAAGATGTTGGAAGAAGCGTTCGAAAAGGTAGAACCAGATGAAATACAAGAACTCGTTCGCACTAATAACGTCGAATGGACCTACAAAAAAGGGCAAAAGTATTTCCATCGCCGTTTTATTGAAAATTTAGTCAAAACGCGACATGACTATTATGAACGTTATCGTTATGAAGAAGAAAACTCGATTGATAACGAGCGACAAACAGAGCTTGATGACAACATCATAGAAATGAAAAAAAATGGACAACGCAAAGCAAAAATTACCTTAAAACAGTCCATTGCTCCAAGTGTCACTATAACTGATCAAGAAGGCCCATTCCTTGCTCACTTGCCATTGCCTAGAACAAATGGACATGTGAATAAGCAAGAGGTGTTCGCTACCACAGGTCCTGTGTTAGACATTGCCAACCCTACCGCTTGTCAACGCACAATTGCTTTTCAAACAGATAATATTAATGACCTGTTTTTTGAAGTAAAACACGAATATGAAATAAAAGCGAACTATCATGACCTATTTGACGTTATGGAAAATCAAAAAGACTTTCCTAAAAAGCTTTCAGATGAAGAAAAAAAACAATTTCAAAATGAATTGGCAGAAAAAAGCCCTCATATTTTATTTACCGATTTCTTAGATAAATTACTAGCAGAAATGACGACAAAAGAAATGAAT
The DNA here is from genome assembly GCF_003795145.1 of Tetragenococcus koreensis. Lineage (GTDB taxonomy): Bacteria > Bacillota > Bacilli > Lactobacillales > Enterococcaceae > Tetragenococcus > Tetragenococcus koreensis. Next base: position 1,830,166 of record NZ_CP027786.1, read on the forward strand.
TTACTAGAAAAAGCGTATAAAATTTATGAGTTTGTCACTACGAAAGTAAATTATTCTTATATGAGAGAATATTTCACTATTCCTAATATCAGCGAATATTGCGCAGTTAATCAAAAAGGAGACTGTGGTGTGCAAGCGATTTTATTTATTACTTTGTGTCGTATGGCGGGAATTCCAGCAAAATGGGAATCAGGTCTGTATATATCAGAATACACTCAAGGTCCACATGACTGGGCAAAATTCTATTTACCAACCATTGGCTGGGTTTATGCAGATGCCTCATTTGGCGGTAGCGCTTATCGTGGTCACAACACTGAACGATGGAAATATTACTTTGGCAATCTTGATGTATTCCGAATGCCCGCCAACGATGATATTCAAGCTGATTTCACCGTCGCAAAAAAACAATTACGAGCTGATCCGATTGATAACCAACGAGGCGAATTTGAATCAAATCAACGTAGTTTTCGTTTTAATGAGTTGGATTGGAATGTCACTTTAATAGGGTTTGAGTTTTTATAAATCTAATTTAATCAAAAGGAGGAGCTTCAATGAAAAAGAAAATAATGTTGGTTTGTGTTAGTTTTATAATGGGTATCAGTCTCGTTGGTTGTACGACTGGTCAAAATACCGAAGACTCTGGCAATTCAGATAATGGTAATAATGAACAAGCAGTCACTTTAATGGAAGCCAATGAAGTTGCCTCTATGAACACGTTAGTCACACAAGATACTGCAAGTATCAACGCGCAAGTTCATGTCTTTGAAGGTTTATATAGTATCGATCAGGAGAATGAAGTTGTGCCAGCTGTGGCAACAGATATGCCAGAGATTTCTGAAGATGGCAAAACGTATACCATTCAATTACGCGATGATGCAAATTGGAGCAATGGGGATCCAGTTACCGCAGATGATTTTGTTTATGCCTGGCGTAGGCTAGCGAGTCCGGAAAATGAAGCGAACTATATGTTTTTACTTGATGGAACAATTGAAAACGGCTCTGAAATCATCAATGACGGTATGGATCCAGAAGAATTAGGAGTCAAAGCGGTCAATGATAAAGAACTAGAAATCCAATTGGAAAAACCGGTTCCTTATTTCACATCACTCATGACTTTCCCACCATTTTTCCCACAAAATGAAGAATTTGTGGAAGAACAAGGAAAAGAATATGGGAACGATAGTGAAAAAATTCTATCAAATGGTGCTTTTACTATGGAAAATTGGGATCAGTCCTCCATGGAGTGGGATCTAACAAAAAATCCGGAATACTATGATGCTGATAAAGTAAAATTAGAGGACGTTCACGTAGATGTCATCAAAGAAGCGGTGACCGCGTTTAATTTATTCCAAAGCGGCGAATTAGATCAAGCGGAAATCTTCGGTGAATACGTCAAACAAAACGAAGATAATCCGAATCTGCAAAAAGTTCCAGATTCAAAAGTGTTCTACTTTAAAATGAATCAAAAATCAAATGATGAAGACACTATCTTTGCTAATAGCGACGTTCGTAAAGCTGTAGCTTATGCCATCGACAAAGAAAGCATAGTGGAAAATGTATTGGCAGATGGCTCGTCTGCAAGTTATGGTTACATTCCAGAAGGTTTCGTCAAAAATCCCGAAACTGATGCAGATTTCCGTGAAGATGCTGGAGATCTAATGGAAACTAACGAGAAAAAAGCCAAAGAGCATTGGGAAAAAGCCAAGGAAGAAATCGGTGATGAAATTACCATTGAATTATTAACCTCTGATGAAGATGACGAGAAAAAGGTAGCAGAAACGGTACAATATCAATTACAAGAGGCCCTCCCTGGGTTAAAACTTGAAGTCAAATCAGTGCCTTTAAATAATTCAATCGAATTAACGCGTAACAGTGAATATGAACTTGCAATCGGACGTTGGGGACCGGATTATCAAGATCCAATGACTTATTTGGAATCTCTACGTTCGCCTAACAATACCAATTATGAAAGTGATACGTACGATGATCTATTGGACCAAATTTCCAATGACTACGGCAATGATCCAGAAAAACGTTGGCAAGCAATGATCGAAGCAGAAAAAACGTTGGTTGAAGATGATACTGCGATTGTTCCGTTGTATCAACAAACACGTTCGTTGTTAGTCAGAGACAACTTACAGGGGATCTACTATCCTAGTTTTGGCGCTTCTACCATTTTCAAATACGCTACTTCTGACTAATTAAATTTTGAAGATGAGAGTTGGGCTGTTTTACGTCCCTCTCCTCTTCTTTTTTTATTGAACAATACAAATAACTGTATTTTCTTTATCTAGTTATCTTAGAGAAAATTTTGTATTTTCTGCTAATGAAAGCAATCGATCACAAAAGCATTGTTTATTCAGCTGCTGAATAAGCAGTAAAATAAAAAACTTCTGAAAAAGTCCGCAAAATTACAGCTTTCTTCAGAAGTTTATTTTTTAGTAAATATACGTGTCTTCAGCGCCTTCTTGATAAATCTCTATAACTAGCTTGTGTGGAAGACAAATACTTGTTTCGCCAGGCTCAGAAATCCAGCCTGTTCTAACCGCAATTTGATCCGGACTATTATCCTGTTTTACCCGCGCTCGTCCGTCTTCAACTTCAACAATATTATACTGACCTTCTGCTGGATAATAGGTTTTTTTAACCGAGTTATCCTCATCCAGCGAAAAACGATCAACTTCTTCGCCATCAATACGAATCACAGCGTATTTTTCCATTGTTTCGTCTGCTTGACCTTGGTCTTGCTGAAAATAAAAAATAACAACAGGAAGAAAAGATGCGATCACTAAAATACCAATAATGATCACATCTCCTATTTTCATGTGCGCTTTCTGACTAATTTCTTTTAACTTTCCTTTTTTAAACAATGTGCACGCATCCTCTAGGCAGTTAACCTTAAAAAGTTGGTGATAAAACTAGCTGCAAATATAAAGCTTATACAACAATCCTAACTATTTCATAACCAAAATTAATTGCCAATGTGTTTAATCATATAATACTTGTCATGAGGCTCAAAATCAATTGTATCATAATCGACTTAACGAAGGATTTAAAAATACCCCAGTGCACACTTACTTTCACATAAAATGAGTAAAAAGTATTAGATTTATTCAGTTGATTCTTCTGGTTGAACCTCTTCTCCCTCAGTATCAGTTGTTTTTTCTAAAGCCTTTAGGTTATCTTGCATCACAGAAACATAATCTTCACCATTATCTATTTGATTATCTGTTAAGCTTTCTAATGGATTCAATACTTCTAGTTCAACGCCCACTTCATCAGCTAGCGTTTGCGCTATTTTATCTGACGCATTTTCTTCAAAATAGATATAGTGGATATCATTGTCTTCCACATAATCTTTCAATTCTGCTAAGCGTTCTGGGCTAGGTTCTTCATCTGGCGACAACCCTGAGATAGGCACTTGGTTCAAATCATATTCATTTGCCAAATATCCAAAAGCCGCATGTTGAGTCACAAAGCTTTTTTGCTGCGCATCTGAAAAACCTGATTCATATTCTTGATCCAAATCTTCTAATTCTGCTATATAATTTTCTGCATTTTCTTCAAACGCTTCTTCTTTGTCTGGGTAATCTTGACTTAATTGATCACGAATGGCTTCGACTTCTTTGACCGCCAATTTAGGGTCTAACCAGGTATGGGGATCATACTCATGCGAATGTTCGTGCTCTTCTTCACCATGGTCATGATCCTCCTCTTCATCGCCATGGTCGTGATCGTGTTCTTCTTCGTTACCTGGCATTAATTCAATATCTTCGGTTCCTTTAACAATATTTGGATTCCCTTCTTCCCATCCTTCAACCGTATCAGGTACCCAGGTTTCCATATTTTCATCATGGTAAACAAAAGCATCTGCATCTTGAATTTGAGCAATTTGCTTAGCAGAAGGTTCAAAATCATGGGGTTCTGTACCGGCTGGAATTAATAATTCGACATCGCCTTCATCTCCCACAACATTTTGAGTAAAATCATATATCGGATAAAATGTGGTAATAATTGAAAGCTTGTCTCCATTGCCTTCGCTATCGCTATTAGCTTCGTTATCAGCATTATTACCGCAAGCAGCCAATGCTCCTCCAGCAAATAATGTGATTAATGTGACCCAAATTTTTTTCTTCATTTTTTAACCCTCTCATAAAAATTATTTGTTTTTATTACGTTTATGTGCATGAATAATTTTTAACGCCCGTTTTCTAGTCTTGATATTTGGGCTTTTCATCCGTCGATAAGCACTACTTAAATCTACTTTTTCCATTTTCTCCTCCCATACACAGACCAAATTAGTTTAGGATCGAATCATTTACAAACAAAAGTTGCGCTATTTTTATCCATAACGCGACCTAGTCTATTAATTCATCATTGTTCTTGTTATCAAAGTTTTAGCCTATTCCTCCTTCTCTATTCGTTTTTGCAAAACGCAATGATTTCGATTTGATACTGAATAATTTAGCAGAAAGAAAAATTATTGTCAACATTAAAAAACATGAAATTTTTTTCATATGTTTCCCATTTCCTATTTGAACCGCTTTTTATTAATTATATTTAAAATAAATAACAAAACGATCTGTTATTTAAAATTTTTTGGTAATAAAATATCCGGACTATAGAGAGATTATTTCTGTATTTCGGCAAGCCCTCATCGCAAATTCACGACAATTAGCCAATCTCATCAAATATAGTTCGGATATTTTTGTCTTTGTTTTTACTTGTGTCATAATTTTTCGATAAATGAAAATTTCTATTTTCTAGTATTTTCCTTCGTCAATTGCTTTTAATTTTTGATAACGTGAATTGGTTTGTGCTAATTCTGCTGGTGTTCCAGACATTTCCAGCTGACCATCTTCAATAAATACCACACGCTGCATTTTCTCGATCCCTTGTAAGTGATGGGTGATCCAAATAATCGTTTTTCCAGTCAGTTGCTCAAAGAAAGTATCGATCAATGCTTGTTCTGTAATGGGATCTAAACCGACTGTAGGTTCATCTAATAAAACAATAGGGGTATCTTTTAATAGGATCCTTGCTAAAGCCATACGATGGCGTTCTCCGCCAGAAAAACGCAAACCCGCTTCATCGACCATCGTATCTAAGCCATCGGGTAACCCCTTTACTAATTGTTCTAAGCCAACACGTTGTAATACTTCCCATACTTCTGCAATTTCTGCTTGTTCATTGCCGATGCGTAAATTATTTAAAATGGTTGTATGAAATAAATAGGGTGTTTGTTGAATTACGCCAATATATTCAGAAATAACATCACCTATCTGCTCAGTAGCAACACCTGCTAATTGAACGCTGCCGCTAGTTGGAACTAAATCGCCACGAATCAATGAGGCCAAGGTACTTTTTCCTGAACCACTGCGACCTAAAACAGCAAGCTTTTCACCTTGAGGGATCGTCAAGCTTAAATTATCTAAAATTTTGCGACTATCTTCTTCATATTGAAAAACAAGATGCTCTATGTTGATATCCAGCGAACCTTCTAGCATTTTTTTAGTAGTATGCTCTGTTATGTTTGGTAAGTCGTTCAAACGCTTAATAGAGTCTTTATAGATATTAGTTTCCTGAGCTGCATCAGGTAAACCGCTGAAAGCATCTACTAAAGGAAAAACGCTCAAAACAAAGGCGGCTATCCAATTAGCTGCGCCTCCGTGATTTCCTGGAAACTGTTGGCTGGTCCAAAACAGTAATGCCACAACCACTATCCCCATAATCACTTGGAGCAAAAAATCACGACGACGACTAAACTTGCGTAAACTAGCTTGCGTGTCTTGTAAATTTTTTTCTGCTTGATCATGCCAGTTAACATATTCATGTCCACGTTGGCTAAAAATCCAGTCCGCAACACCAATTACGTTATCAGTAAGTTCTGTATACAGTTCATTTTTTGATTGTTTTTCTTTTTCTTGTCGTGCGCCATTTACAACAACCGACCATAAAGGTAAAACAACAGTAACACTAAAAAGCAACAGAGCCATTAAGCAAGCAAAAGGAATAGAAAATACACCTAATCCAATGACCACAAAAATATACAAAATCCAAGCGATAATTGTTGGAAAAATCGTACGTAGATAAAGGTTTTGAATATGATTGATGTCTTCTGCTAGTAAACCTAAAACATCGCCTAAAGAATAATGCTTTTTAAAAAAGACGGCATCTTTTTCTAACGTATTATACAACTTTAAGCGTAATTGTGAAGTCATCTTTAGGGCCCAATTATGACTAACTAAACGCTCTACGTAACGAAAAACAGGACGTCCGATCCCAAAAGCACGCGTTAAAACGATCGGAACATAAACAAGCAATATATTTTCTGGAATAGAAGCAGAACGGCTAATCAAAAAGCCTGAGGTAAACATCAAAGCGCCCGCACAAAAAAAGGTCATAAAACCTAATAACAACGCGATAATCATAGTTTTTTTATAATGCTTTAAAAAGGGTTTAATCCAAGTATCTTTTGCTAGAGCTTTGAATAAAGGAATATTACGCATTTTCTTCCCCCCTCATTTGTTGTGCCAAGTGATAAAAGTAGCCCTTTTTAGCAGATAACTCGGCAAACGTTCCGATTTCAACAATTTCCCCTTGGTCCACTACAATGATCTCATCCATCTGCCTCATCCAGTGCAAACGATGCGTGGCAAAAAAGATTAAACGATCTTCCATTAAGGGCAACATTCTCTCTTTCAACTCAACTTCTGTCTCAATATCTAAATGAGCAGTCGGTTCATCAAACATTAAAATTTTACGTTTTTTGTCTAAAAACGCACGAGCTAAAGCAATTCGCTGCGCTTGCCCGCCACTTAACGTACGCGCCCCGCTACCTAATTGTGTGTCTAAACCATCTGGTAATTCGGCTACTAATTCACTCAAGCCAGCAACTCTTACCGCTTCTAAAACGTCTGTATCAGTTGCTTCTGGTGTATAAAATGCTAAGTTATCTTTTAAAGACAGCTGAAAAACATAAGGGTCTTGTGGGATATAGATCAACTGTTTTTGCCACTGTTCTATCGCAAGATTACACGCTTTTTGACCGTTTAGCTCAATTTTTCCTTGATCAGGTTGTAAAAAACCACTCAGTGTATTAATCAAGGTTGACTTTCCAGAACCACTCATACCGATGATACCGATTTTTTTTAACCCCTTAATAGAAAAATCAACGGATAACACAGGTTTATTCTCATAGGAAACCGACACATTTTGCAAGGACAATCTACTATCTTCGTCCCAAGCTGGCAAATCAAGTGATTCTTTTTCCATTTCTGGTTCATTGAGCACTTCATTGATCGCGCTCATCGCATTTTTGCCATCTAGTGTAGCATGATAATCGCTAGCAAATTCTCTCACTGGCAAAAAATACTCAGGGGCCAATATTAAAACTGCCAAGGCAGGAAAGAGGAGGATTAATCCATTGATCAAACGCAAACCCAACATAACTGCGACAATTGCTACAGCTAAAGTAGTGAAAAAGTCCAGCGCAAACGTAGATAAAATTCCTATCTTCAATGTGCTCATAGTTGATTTACGAAATTCTTCACTAGTATTATAAATGCTTTTTCCATATTTCTTGCTCAAACCAAACATCTTCAATGTATCAAGCCCACGCAATGAGTCAATAAAATGATTGGATAAAAGTTGAAATGCTTTATACTGTTTATCAGCTTTTGCTTGGGCAGCATAACCTAAAACAATCATAAAAATAATAATTAGAGGAAAGATTAATAACAATATAACGCCTGATTGAACATCCAAATAAAAGACTACCGCTAAAATTGGCCAAGGAACGATCATCATGTTCATCATCTTAGCAAAAATTAGATGGATATAATTTTCTACTTGTTCAATACCATCTAGTGCCATCGTGGTCATATTTCCCGAGCCTTGCTTTTGCACAATTTTAGGACCAACCCGAAAGACCTTTTCTAATAATTGTTTACGCAAATAAGCAGCTTGCTCGGCTGCATAATGATCCAATAATTTATCACGCAAAAAAGTAACGCCATGACGAGCTGAAAAAATCACAAAAAAACCAACAATCTCAGGTAATTGGTCAGTAATTTTTCTACCATCCCATAACCGCGTAATCACAGTAGCCAGCATATACGTTTGACCAATGATAAAGAGAGCTTGCAAAACGGCAAGTCCTGCAAGCATCCCCATAACTTTTTTACTATTCGGCAAAACCATTACGGCTTTATCGATCATTCGCCATACCCCGCAATCTCAGTATGTTTTACCCGTTTTCTAAATATATAATACGTCCAAGCAATATAAGCCAAAATAAATGGTAATAATCCAATTGCAGTATAACTCATAATTTTAAGCGTATACGGTGAAGAAGACGCATTTGCGATTAATAAATTATTAGCTGAATTCGTTGAACTAATCAACACACGAGGAAACATCCCGGTAAACAAGAGTCCAACTAAGGTAACCAGTGTCAGACCGCTAGTTAAAAACGCCACAAATTCTTTATTTGCATAAGAACAATAATTTGCGATGACAGTCAATAAAATCATCGCAACCAGCAAAATTGGAGTCGAAACAGGGTGCAGTGTGAAAAAGTCCGTTTGGAAATACAATAAGACCGCAAACACAGCAAGCCCAACATATAAAACCCAATACAGTGTTTGTGCATATTTTTTAGCACGCTCCCGTATAGGTCCGGTCGTTTTTAATGAAATATAATTTAGTCCATGTAAATAGCAAAGTAACGTCAACGCGATACCACCAACCACAGAAAATAAATTGATATAATCAGTGAATTGCGCCATCATATCGCCGTTGCTATCCATCGGCATTCCTTGAATCATACTGATAAATAAAATACCAAAGAAAAATGGAACAATGAAACTTCCCACAGACAATGTCCAATTCCAAATCCATTTTCGTTCTTCTGGCATACCACTACGAAATTCAAAAGAAACCCCACGGATAATCAATCCAAATAAAATTAGAAATAAAATCAGATAGTAGCCGCTAAAAAGGGAAGCATACCACATTGGAAAAGAAGCAAACATTGCGCCTCCAGCAGAAATTAACCATACTTCATTGCCATCCCAAACTGGACCGATTGTTTGCACGACTTGATCTTTTTCTTGGTCGTTTTTTGTTAGTGTTTGGACTGACATTCCTACACCGAAATCAAACCCCTCTAAAAAGAAGAAACCGGCAAATAAAACACCGATCAAAATAAACCAAAACAGCTGTAGACTACTCATTGAAAGCACCCCCATCAAAAGGATCTGTTGCAGGTTGTACTTCTTTTTCTTGTTCTTCCTGGTCATCCGGCCCTTTACGCAATTCACGAACAACTAAGTAGATCATGACAATTGCCAATCCTCCGAACAGCAAGAAGTAAACAATATTAGAAAATAGCAAAGAAGCCGGCGTAACATTCGGCGATACACTGTCTTCCATTTTAAATAAACCATATACCGTCCAAGGATAGCGTCCTAGTTCGGTAACTAACCAACCACAAGTATTCGCAATAAAAGGAACAAAGGTCATCAGTCCCACGAACCACAACATCCACGGCTTCTCATAAAGTATCGGTTTTTTCTTGCGAGTAAAGAATAGTCCTAATACAGCGACTAATAACATTAACATGCCAAAACCAGCCATAATCCGGAAACTCCAAAACATCGCATTTACTGGTGGGAAGTAATTATCCTCCCCATATTCTGCGGTCATCTTTTCATTAATTGAATTCATTCCTTCAACACCGCCAGAAAGGCTGTGGTAAGATAAAATACTCAACACATACGGCACTCGGACACCGAAGACGCGTTCATGTTGGGCTTCATTCATCCAAGCAACCAACGTCCAAGAAGCTGGGTCATCTGAATCTTCGTATAAACCTTCAGTAGCTGCAAATTTCATCGGTTGATCTTCTACTAGAGCTTGCATTTGCATGTCCCCAGCTATTAATACGCCAAGAGAACCAAACAAAGCCACTCCTAAGCCGACCCGCAGTGACTTTTTAAAAATACTTCTACTTAGTTCACTTAACGAGCGCTTTTTCAGTAAACGAAAAGCAGACATCCCTGCAACCAGAATACCGCCCATCAAGAAGGCTGCCGTAATCACGTGAGAAAATTCATACCAAACTTGCGGGTTTTTGAGCAATGCGCCAAAGTCATTCATTTCTGCTCGACCGTTACGGAAAGTATAGCCTACTGGATGTTGCATAAAGCTATTTGCAACTAAAATCCAAAAAGCTGAAAGAATCGAACCCAATGTAACCAGCCACATGAAAGACACATGTAATTTCGGGTTAACTCTTTGCCAAGTAAACATCCATAAGCCTAAAAAGGTTGACTCTAAGAAAAAAGCCAGCAGTGCTTCAACAGCTAATGGCGCACCAAAGATATCTCCTACAAATCGCGAGTAATCTGACCAGTTCATGCCAAACTGAAATTCTTGAATTATCCCGGTAACAACCCCTACAGCAAAACTCAACAGAAAAATATTCCCCCAAAATTTTGCCATCTTTTTATAATATTCATCCTTTTTCGTTACATACATTGTTTCCATAATTGCAACAACTAAAGCCACACCAATCGAAAAAGGCACAAAGAAATAGTGAAAAATCGTTGTCATTGCAAATTGGAATCGAGCTAATGTAACAATGTCCATTGTTTACTCCTCCAATACTTTGGTTATTACCAATGAAGTTTATAAAATAAATGCAAAAAACCTTATATAGTATACGCGTTTCTTCATTGAGTTACAACCAATTTGTCCATTTTAATCATATGCCTTTTTATATGAAATGCAATTATTCCGCTTGCTTTTTTTGTTAAAAGTATGATCAAAAAAATAGCTGAAAGCCATTGTATAAATTAATACATAAAACTAATAGAACCACAGCTTCAAAAATCTGAGAAACTTGTTTGGAAGAGATCGATTGGCTGACTTTGGCCCCAACGAACCCTCCGATAATGGCTGCTGGAATGACATAAAAAAGCATCGTTAGGTCATAACGACCAAACCCCGAGTAAAAAGCAATGGTTACTAGCTTTGCCAATTGCGAAAAAAAGATCGTACAAATCGAATAAACGGTCGCTTCCTTGATAGGGACGCCAAACATTAATATCAAAAGTGAAACGTTGATCGGTCCGCCACCAATTCCCAATAGACTAGCTAAAAAGCCTAAGATAAGGCCACAAATAAAATACCAAATTTTAGCCGTCAAATGAAATTTGCGAAAGTTAAAATGATTATAAAATAATGCAAAAAGTAAAGTGACAATCGTTAAACCAATTTGAATAAGTTTAATCACCGTATCATCTGAAAAATTAGCAAGGAAAAAATCAAACGTGTGGTTTCCTAAAAAACCGCCCAAAATCGATCCTGCAGCAATCCAAGCCATCAATCGCCATTGAACAGTTACCCCACCTTTGGCTTGCCGCACAGTTGAAGTCATCGACATCACAAATACAGCAACAGATGAATAAAAAGAAACGACTACTACTGGATCCGCTGCAATAAAATCCAAGACTGGTTTAATAATCACTCCGCCGCCCATACCCGATACGGCGCCTACAGTATTAGCTAAGACAATAACTAAAAAATAAATGATTCCTTTTAACATCAATTGTTCCTTTCTAAGTTTTATTTATACCCTTATGATACCGTCAAACAGAAAAAAAGCAAAAAATGGTTGCTATTTAAGCAGTAAAGCGAAGCATTTGCTGCTTATCTTACATATCCACAAAATTTTAAAAAAAGTTAGCGTGAGCATAAAAAAGTTACTATCTAAGAAAAAAAGCCTGAACTTAACTAAAAAAGCATTTTTTGGTCAAAATATGTCATTTTATGACAATAAAAGTTTTAAAAGACCAGAAAATTTGCTCAAATCAGTGGATAATTCTCTTATTTTTCTATTTCCGTCCTAAATCGTTTAGCATAAGTTAAACTTTTTTGCTAAATCAATACTTTTTTAATCATCAATTTGCTAATACGCTTATTTTTTGACAAGTTTGGCATTTTTTTACTCTAAAAGCTTATGATACTTTGGCTCAGAGGTGATTGGATGTTTGATACATTATTAGAAAAGCAAGATAAAATTATATTTCGTTTGTTTCAATATCTACAAAAGAAAAATCCTTGTTCACTAAAAGAAGCTGCTACTCAGCTGCATCTTAGTTTGGAATCATTAAAGCGTTATATTAACATTTGGCAACAAAATGGGAGTAACTTTTCAACGGGGATTTCCTTTTATATAAAAGATCAGACAATTACAGCCATTTATTCCCATGAAAGTGGCCAGCTATTTTTAACCGCATTACTAAACCGGAGCTTTTCCTTTCAATTATTGGTGAAAATAATTGAAAATCCATTTTATACCCTTAGAGACTTAGAAAAAGAATTTTACCTATCCAGAGCTACCATGCAACGGCGTATTCAAAAAATGAAACCGCTCTTGCGCAACTATAGTTTAACTGTTTCTTTTATCTATGACCCTCCTTTAAAAGGCAACGAAATACAGATCCGCTATTTCATTTTATTAGTCTCTTTGTTATACGATCCACCTTTTTTATGGAGCGAACAAACCTTATACGACCGCTACGAAGAAATCCAGCAGTATCGAATTAGTCAAGGTTTTGCTTTCATTAAAGCCGAACAAGCATCTAACATGATGTACTACCCTGTCCCTTTTCAACTAAATGACGCTGGGTTACGTTTTTTATGGCAGCAATTTTCAGGACTAGAAACCATTTGGTTAAAATCTTCTGTAACCGACGCTTTGGAATTTTCTTTACATGCTCATACAGAATTAAGTGAATTGTCATTAATTGCTTTAGCACAGAAATTTCATCGCTTACACAGCTTATGTGACTTCTTTTCTGGCAGCCTCTTATTAGCCTATAATCCTTTTTGTTCGATAACAGGCACCAAAAGGTTGGTCCAAAGTTTTACAAAGCTTTTACCGAATTATCAACAATTATTAGCTAAACACCCCGAGTTACCGGTTTTATATGAAAAACTATTGCAAAACAGCTCTTATAGCGAAAATAGCAAATGGACGATTGCAGAAGACTAAAAAAGGCTGGAACATAAGTTATTATACTTACGTTCCAACCTAATAAACTAAAACAATATGTTTTTATTATTTCGTTAAACCAATCAAAATACCGCCGAGAGCTACTAAGACGAGACCAGCAATTGTGAGTTTCAATTCTTTTGAAGTTCTCGATTCTTTAAGAAATAGAATACCACCAAGTGTGGATACTATCACATTCATTTGCGACAGTGTGAACCCTAAAGCTACGCCGTTTGCTTTATTGGAAAGCAGAATACCTATATTCCCGAGCGCAAAAGCGGCGCCTGCCAGAATATTTTGGAATGATTTTTTGCTGAAAAGCTCTGGCTTTTTATCAAAGAAGAAACTAAAGGCCATTGCGCCTATTGCCATACCGATTCCTTGAGGGAATAATACGTCCCAACCATTCAGATCAGCCATACGCGGAATGACATTGTACATAACTTGTCCAACCGTCGATAGCACCAAAATAAAGAGACCTTTTTGCATATTTCCTTTAGCAGAACTATCACCTTTTTCTTTATAGGCGGTGAAAAATACCCCAATAATAATTACAATTAAAGCACTAATCCCATAAACATAATCCAGTGAGCTTGTCCATTCATGGAAATAAAAAATACCAAACATAGTGACACCAATTAATTGCATTCCGGTAGAAATTGGCATTGCAGCAGATACACCAATAATATGGAAGCTTTCAATCTGTGTAATTTGACCAAAAGCCCAAGCAAACCCGCAGATAAAAGAAGCAATAATTAAATGCCATGTCCAAGGTGGTTGATGAAAAAACAAAGTCCCAACTGAAAAAATAAGCGCTCCTAGCGACATACCCATTTGTTGATTAGAAGTTTTTCCGCCAATAGTTTGTAGAATTAGCGGTTGAATCCCCCACATTAAAGCGGGTAAAAGTCCAAGTAGTATATTACCCATAATAAAAAACCTCCTGTCATTTATATTTAAGTAATTATCAATAAAAAGTACCTCCAATTGTCATAATAACTTTTTTAAAATAAAACCACAAAAATTTTGTCACGAAGTAAAAAAGCACTGCAGCTTTTAATTGCTGCAATGCTTTTTTATATAGTTAAAGCCTTATATTAGTAAAATTAGCAATATTTAAATAACGAACTTTATAATTATAAAAATAATCGTATAGCACTGTACCCTATTAATTTTTACATTCGTGCAGGAGCTTGCAATCCCAATAAACGTAAGTCTTCTTTTAGCAAGACCGTAACTACATACACTAAAGCTAAACGTGCTTCTTGTTGCTCATCTTCAGCTAAAATTCTAGTATTTCCGTAGTATTTATTGAAAGCTTGTGCTAATTTAATCGCATGTTTAGCTACAACAGAAGGTTCGTAATTGTCTGCAGCTTCTAAAATCATTTCAGGATAACCTTGAATAAATTTAACAATTTCCCAACTACCTTCATCATCCAAAGCATAATTTTTCTCTTTGTCAGCTATAAAGTTAGCTTTTCTTAAAATGCTCATCGCACGCGCGTAGGTATATTGAACATAAGGCCCTGTTTCCCCTTCAAAACGCACCACTTCATCTAAGGTAAAGTCAAATGTATTCAATCGATCATTTTTCAAGTCATGGAAAATAACTGCTCCGACCCCTACTTGTTTAGCTATCTCTTCTTTATTTTCCAAAGAAGGATTTTTTTCAGCAATTTGATTTTGTGCCGATTGAACCGCATCATTTAAGACTTCTTCTAAAAGAACAACCTGGCCTTTACGGGTAGATAATTTTTTGCCATCTTTTGTGATTAAGCCAAACGGAATATGATGCATGTCATCTGACCAATCATAACCCATTTCTTTTAGCACTGCTTTTAATTGTTTAAAATGATAGCTTTGCTCATTTCCTACCACATACAAAGATTTAGCAAAATCATAGGTACGTTTGCGGTATAAAGCAGCAGCCATATCACGCGTGATATAAAGCGTACCGCCATCACGCTTTTTGATTAAAGCAGGATTAAGGTCATAAGCAGATAAATCAACAATTTCTGCTCCTTGGTCTTCTTTTAACAAATGCTTTTCTTCCAACAATTCAACGATTTCATCCATCTTATCTTCATAAAATGCCTCGCCTTTATAAGAATCAAAGGTAATCCCTAGCATATCGTATATCTTATCAAATTCTTTTAATGATTCTGCACGGAACCACTTCCATAAGCTGACAGCTTCTGGATCCTCGTTTTCTAATCGTCTAAAAGCAGCCCGACCTTCTTCTTCTAGCGTTGGGTCCTCTTCTGCTTTTTCATGAAATTCAACATATAAGCGCAATAATTCTCCAATCGGATTACTGCGAACTTCTTCTTCAGTTCCCCATTTTTTATAGGCCACAATCAACTTACCAAATTGAGTTCCCCAATCGCCTAAATGATTGATTTTAACAGGTTGATAACCCACTTTTTGTAGAATAAGTGCAATAGAATTCCCGATAACTGTCGAACGCAGATGCCCCATAGAAATAGGTTTTGCAATGTTTGGTGAAGACATATCAATCGGCACATTGGAATTATTTCCCAGGCTAAAGTCGCCATAGTGTTTCCCTTGTTCAATCACCGTGTTCAACACTTCTTGTGAGACTTTTTTCTTATCCATGAAAAAGTTTAAGTATGGCCCTACCACTTCAATTTTTTCAAAAGGAGTCTCATCAATTTTTTCTGCTAATTCACTTGCGATCTGTTGCGGAGCTTTACGATAAATTTTAGCTAAAGAAAAAGCGGGAAATGCAACATCGCCGTGCGCTGCTGACCTAGGATTTTCTAATAACTGCTCTACTTGCTCAATAGTTAAATCATCTTTTATTACATCAAAGACTGCTTTTGCTACAACTTCTTTATTTTTCATTATGTCCTCCAAGTTTCATTATTATTTTTCATAAAAAAAGCCTCTAGCATTTTAAACGCTAGAGACGAGATTACCCGCGGTACCACTCTTGTTGTTTGACTTTTCAAACCAACTTTATCTGATAACGGCAGATTCCGTTTATAAAATAAATTTTCACAAGTGCGTTTCTCTTTTCTTATTTTATTCGGCTTTCACCAATTTCCGAATTCGCTCCACAAAACAATTGAAAAGATACTCTCTTGATCTCCAAATTTTTTTATGAGATTTGCGTTGATTATAACAAATTTTTTTTATATTGGCTAGTTTAATTGCTTCAGGTTTCCCATTATCTGTCACTTTTCTTTTTAAATGGCAAAAGTTTTCCTCAATATTTGTCATACAAAAATGAAATATTATCATATAGTTTTATTGAAAAGTCAGAAACTTAAAAGTTTTTGATTTATTTTTTTGATCCTAGCGTTGGTTAGTACTTTTGACACACAGCTGATTGTGTCCTGTATATAATGTAAAAAATTAGAAATGAATATGGATAATACACGAAAATATATATTTTATTGTTGACTTTTCTACAAAGACGCTTTATCATGATGTAAATTATAGAAAATTCAACAATTTGGATAGGGTGAGAGAGAGTTTGATTAACCTAGAGGAAACATTTAAACATACAAACATTGATTTTGAGTTATACCATCATCGAGCTATTTATACTAATGAGGATGCACTGGTTGTAAAGGCAGAACAAGGTTTCAAGGGTACAGAAACAAAAAGTTTATATTTAAAGGACAAACAAGGCAATCACTATATCTTTCTAACATTCACTACGAAAAGAAGTGACTTTAAGAAATTAAGTAAGCTTGTAGGAAAAAGGCTTTCTGTTGTATCCGCAGAAGTTATGGAGAAAACAACTGGTCAAAAATCGGGAGCTGTCTCTCCATTTGGTTATGAAACACAGGTACCTGTAATTATTGATGAAGAATTACTTTCGCATGAAAAACTTGTATTTGCGCCTGGTCGTCCAGACGAAACCATGGTTGTAAAAATCGCTGATTTGGACAAAATTATTAAAGTGCTTGATCTAGAAACTTATTTACTACCAATGGAGGGATAGAAATGTCTGAAATTTTAAGAGAAATTGGTGTAATTTCGCGAGCACTATCTTATATCAGCAATGTGGAATTTAAGGATATCCATCTTAATAAAGATCAATATTTATATTTAACAAGGATATACGAAAATCCTGGTATTATTAATGATTCCTTGGCTGAATTAGTCAAACAAGGTCGGTCTACAGTCTCAAAGTCAATTGGTAAACTTGAGAAGGAAAAATTAATAAGAAAAGAAGTGGATCCTGGCAACAAAAAAATTCGTAGATTATACACAACCGATAAGGCAGAAGAGCTCTATGATTATTTAAAACGAGAAGAAGTATATTCAGAAAAGACTGTTTTGGCAGGATTATCCTTAGAAGAAAGAGAGATGTTGTTGCTGGTTTTAAAAAAAGTAAGTAAGAATGTTGATGATGAATGGCACTTTGTAAAGAACGGGAACAAACGGATTTATTAGAGGTGGAAATAACAATGGGACTTAAAATAATGAATGAAGAAGCATTGAAACATACTCTAAAAATGAAAGATGTGATTGAAACAGTCGAAAATGTTTATTCACAAAAAAGTGAGAATCAATCAGTAGTATGGGATACGATTTTTTATGACTTTGTACCTGGTAAAGCGGATATGGATATCAAATCTGGTTACTTAAAAAAGCAAAAAATATTTGGTCATAAAACTGTTACGTGGTTTGGCGATAATCTACAGAAAGATTTACCTACGCTAAATGGTATGATTTGTATTTTTGATGGGAATACAGGAATGCCTCTAGGAATAACAGAAGGTGCGTATATTACAGGGATGCGTACAGGAGCGGCTGCAGCTATAGGCGCGAAGTATTTAGCGAATAAGGCACCTAAAAATATCCTGATTGTTGGAGCAGGAAATCAATTAAAATTCCAAATCGCAGCGATACTGTCTGTATTTCCAGATTTAGAAAAGGTTCAAGTTTTTGATAAAGATTTTACTAAAGCTTCTAATGTAATTAAGGGGTTGTCTTCCGACTTAGTATTCATGGGCGTTTCTCAAACGAATACCAAGATTATTCCCGTAGAAGACTTACAAATAGCAACTGAACGTAGTGAGATCATTGTTACCATAACGCCTTCAAGAGTACCATTTCTAAAAAAAGATTGGATCAAGCCTGGTACTCATTTATCTACAATGGGAGCTGATATGGAAGGTAAACAAGAAATTGACGAGAACATTTTTTCCAATGCTACTATTTTCACTGATGATTTACAGCACAGTTCTCAAGTAGGAGAAATGGAAATAGCTTTAAAAAATAAAATCATTCAGTTGGAGGATATTTCAGGAGAAATTGGTGATCTAATTTTAAATAAAACTGCTGGAAGAAAAGCAGCAGAAGATGTTACCATTTTTGATGCAACAGGAATGGCGTTGATGGATATAGCAACCGCCAAAGCTGCTTTAGATACGAGTGAAGATAAAAATATTGTAAATGTAGAATTTTAATTTAGGAGTGAATGAATATGGAAAAATTTAATTATCAAGATGTTCAAGAAGCCTATAAAAGAATCCATTCATATATACCTACTACACCATTAGCCGAGTCTTTCTATTTAGGCGACGCTGATAAGAAATACTTTTTTAAGCTTGAATCTATGCAAAAAGCAAAAAGTTTTAAAATACGTGGAGCGTTAAATAAGATGCTTACATTAACAGATGAAGAAAAATCCAAAGGAGTTGCTACGGTATCTTCTGGAAATCATGGGAGTTCTGTGAGTTATGCTGCCACGATTTTAGGTATTGAAAAAGCTATAATCATTGTGCCAGAAAACACACCTAAGAGTAAAACGGATAAAATAGAATACTTTGGTGCAAAAGTAATGCGATTAGGTAAAGACTATGACGAAGCTCACCAATTAGGAATGAAATATATCGAAGAAAATGATATGACTTATATAGATGCTTATTATGATGATCCAAAGATTTATGGAGGGCAAGGAACGATAGCTATTGAAATTTTAGAACAAAATCCTGAGATTGATACGATTGTAGTACCTATTGGTGGAGGGGGAATGATCACTGGAATTGCAGTAGCAGCAAAAGCGATTAAACCGACAATCAAAGTAGTAGGAGTTCAAACAGAAGCATGTCCAGCAATGATAAAATCTTATGAAGATAATGTATTTTATGAGGAATATCCAAGCAAAGAAACCTATTGCGATGCTCTAATTGGTGGAGTAGGGAAACTAAGCTATGAAATGTTGAAAGACTACGTAGATGACATTATTGAAGTCAAAGAAGAATCAATCGCAAAAGCTGTAGATTTCATGATTACAGAAGAAAAATTTGTCGCTGAAGCAGGAAGTTGTACAACGATTGCTGCGGTAAATGACTATGCTGACCGTATTGGTGGGAAAAAAATTGCTTTAGTAATTTCAGGTGGGAATATAGATGGCGAAGTTATTAAAAAAATATTGTCTAAACATAAATAAAGTTTAGACAATAAATTTGTCTTTAGTCAACTATGGATAAATTAGCCCAATAAGTGAAACCTTATTAGGCTTTTTTTCATACTTCTATTGAAATGAAGTGTTCAAAAAATCAGATTTTGGAATACAAATGGGCAGATTTAAGAGTTGATATAAAATTAGAAGATTTTTCCGATTATGAAGCAATTACAACCATTATAAAAATCACAAAAGGAAATTTTCGATTAACTCATCGTCTATTTGCTCAGATTGATCGTATATTACGAATTAATCAAATGGATAAGATCACTGTAAAAGTTGTTGAAGCAGCAAGAGATAGTTTAGTAATAGGTATACAAAAAAACCACCTAATGGTGGTTTTTGTCATTTAAAGATTAAAAAAATTGCCATTTAAAAAGAAAAGTGACACATTATCATTATAAATGATAGATCTTTTTATTTTTCCATAGCAATATGAGAAATCCCATCCAACAAATATTCGTCTGAAATAGCCTGAAAATCAAAAGAAGCATAAAAATCTTGTAGATAGGTTTCCGCCTCAATGTGGAGTGTTTCTTCGGGGAATTCTTGGTTAATCCATTCCATTACAAGCTGAATTAATTGTCTGCCGAAACCTTTTCCTCTTTCTTCTTTTTTTACCAATACTCGTCCAAAATGTACTGCTTGTTCATCATGATAGATACGAGCATAGGCAATAATTTCATTTTTATCATTTTCTAGCCAAAAATGAATTGCCTCCAAGTCAATATCGTCAACTTCTTGATAAGGACAAGCTTGTTCCACCACAAAAACAGCTACTCGAGCTTTCATTAGTTGATGATATTCCTGAAGAGTTAAATCTGAAAACTTTTTTATTTTTGTTTGCATATTGTTTTTCCTTTCCAAAATCATATTAAAAGGCTACTTCAGTCTGCTCTTTTGTGATTAAAAAACTTGTAGCTTCAATATCCAAATACGTTTTCAACCGTTTTTGTAACAACTTAATAGCTTGTTCATGATCTTCTTTGCGCTTAGGATTAATGTTTTCCATGTAAAAAATTAAATTTTTCGTTTCTTCAGTTACTTGCACTCGCGCGCTATCACGCCATGCCCAGCAACGACTGATTACCGAATCAGCGTCTTTATATACAACTTCACCTCGAAGAGCTTCTTCTATATTATCTTCACTGATAGGAATAAACTTTTCTCCTCCTTCAGCAATTGTCAATTTAAGGTCCCCTTCAAGAAAATCCCGATCTTCTCCAGCAACAGGAAACCCCCATTCTAATGAAATAGAATTATAGATATCAACGACCGGGTTAATCGAGCCCACTCCTTTTTGTTGCTTTGCTCGCTTTAAAAGATTCTCAACGGCACAGCGGGCTCCTTTTTTTGTTTTAAATTTTTGATACGCTTCCCGCCAATCTTTGATCACTGGGTTAGCGCTGATTGGATCATTTTCTACCCATTTTAAAGCTTGTAAATTCGCTCGTTCTAACAGTTCTTTCGGCACATTTGCATAAGAATGGTTATCCACATTGTTAGCCAGTAAAACAGCGATCTCTACTTCAGGAAAAAGATCCCAAAATGCGGGTGTTGTTATAAATTTTTGTTTCATATATCTAAGCTCCCTTTTACCGCTTTTAACTAATCGTACAACAGTATTGTCGTATATTCAACAATACCGTTATAACATAAAGAATACGAGGAGGTTAACAAGATGAGGAATTTAGAGGCCACTTTAAAAAAAGCTGGAATTTATTATGAATTATACCATCATAGAGAAATTTTTTCGAATGAAGGCGCTTTACTTGTAAAATCTGAACAAGGATTTTCTGAAACTGAGACAAAAAGCTTATTTTTAAAGGGGAAAGATGAACCTGAATGATTTCTAAATTTTTCCAAGGTCCGTTTAAACCTTGGCGTGATCTTTTTTCTAAAAAAACTGTTTCCGTACCTTCTGGGTGTACAAAAAAAACGCACTCTGTGTTATTGTAAAGTCGATAAAAACAACAATTAACACAAAAGGAGTGCGTTCTTATGTCTTTCACTTTACAACAAAAATCGCTCACATTCAATGCCCAAAAAGAAATCTCGGTCGCTAACGATGGGGGAAATTTAACCAATGACGCGGGGATCGTCTTGGTCGCTGAATTTTTAAAACAAATTCATTTTGACCAACTATTAGCCCAATACGTTCATATCCCGGATCCTCGTTGTTTTGTCCGGCATGAATGGTTGGAGGTATTAAAACAATGGCTCTATCAATTGATCGCTGGCTATTCACGAGACCGAGACGCCAATACGCTCCAATATGACCGTCTTTTTCAAGAAGCATTAAAACAAAAACAACTCAGCTCGCAATCCATGATGTCTACCTTGCTTCATACCTTAACCGAAGAAAATGTGGCCCAGCTATCACAGCTAGCCAAAAAGCTGGCGGATTTCGGCATGGATCATCAAAACAGCCAACATTTTGTTCTTGATCTGGATTCGACCTCTTGTACCACTTATGGGCAACAAGAAGAAGCCGAATTTATTTACCATTATGGCATCAATGGCTACCATCCGTTTGTCGCTTTCGAAGGATTAACGGGTTTGGCGTTAGATGTTCGTCATCGTCATGGGAAATCTTATACCTCGACCCATGCCGAAGAATATCTGGTGGAAATGCTGGATCGTTATCAACAACGTTCAGAAGACCCGCTTTTGTTGGTCCGTGGCGACAGCGGTTTTGCCAAACCGGAAATCTATGAACAATGCGAACAACGAGGGGTGCATTATGTAATCAAGCTCAAAAATAATGCCCGTTTGATCGATCAAGCCCAACATCAAGTCCAATATACCAATGGGACGAATTATACGAAGACAGAACAGCAATACTTTAAGATCCATTATCAAGCAAACTCTTGGATCGACCGCGGACCGTCGCTATGAAAGCCACTAGAAAAGGAGGATACTTCCTTTTTTCAGAATTTCAGTTTGTCGTGACCGATTTCGCTGACCTTTCTCCCCAAACGATTTTCCAGCTTTATCAAAAACGAGGGAATATGGAAAATTTCATCAAAGAAATGAAAACCGGCTTTTTCGCTGATAAAACGGATAGTCATTCCTTTTTAGCAAACAAGGCTCGTTTGGCCCTGAGCTTTATTGCTTATAATATCATCCATTTGATGAAACAGTTGACATTTCCGCAAGCAAAAAAGGCCACAGTGATTGACACGATCCGCTTTCAACTCTTCCATATCGCAGGAAGAGTCACGGAACATGCGCGAAAAATTCAAATTCACCTTTCTAGTACCAACGTTTATAACACGCTTTTTTGGGAAGTCCTTATGCGAATTCAGCGCTTGAATCTTTAACTTATTCTCTTCACTCTTTCCTTATAAAAAGCGTATTTTCCACCTTCTAGGAAGACCTTTATCCTTTTTTAGCGTTCTACAGTAGTTCTTTCCTGTACTTGGCTCAAAATCGACAGTAAAAATAGAAAATAACACGAACAACAACCCTGTTGACCGGCCCGATTAGTTATCCACAAATTTTTAGAAATCATTCAGGATGAACGTTATTTTATCTTTTTTACTTTTACCACTAAACAAGCAAATTTCAAAAAAATTCGTCAGTTAGTTGGCCAACGTCTAAAAATCATACCTGCCAATGATATGCAACAAATAACTGGTCAAAAATCGGGAGCATTCTCTCCTTTTAGTTATGATCAATCTGTATCTATGATTGTTGTTGAAGAATTATTAAGCTAAGAAAAACTTGTATTTGCTCCAGGGAAACCTGACCAAACGATGGTCATTTTGGTAAAGAACCTTCCAGCGATTATAAATTTATTCAAAAATAAAACCTATATTTATACTAAGGAGAAAAACTAATGTCAGATATTCTTAGAGAAGTCGGAAATATCGCACGTGCATTAGATTATATGAGTAACGTTGGGTTTAAAAACATGCATTTGAATAATGGACAGTATCTTTATCAGAACAGAATATATGAAATTCCTGGCATTATTAGCCAAGTTAGTAAAAAGTGACCGTACGGCTGTTGCAAAAGCTGTCAAGAGGTTGGAAAAAGAAGAGCTAGTTTACATTTTTAAATAAGAAAATCCGTTGTTTGTATGTTACTTCAAAGGGCGAAAAATTATATCACTACTTGCGTCAAGAAGAAGACTATTCAAAAAGTCAGGCTTTTATTGACTTAACCGTAAAAGAACAAACAGAGTTAGTACGTTTATTAAAAAAGTTAGCTCTAATGTTACTAAAGATTGGGAATTTGTTCGACAAAGCAACAAAAGGATGTATTAGTTCTAGTTCAATTGTTAGTAACAGGTGGGACCCATCAGTTGCCCCTCTAAAGTTGACGAACGAGTACTAAAATAAATCTACATTGATATACCAATCGCACTAAAGGCCTCAAAATAAACTAAAAATACCTCTGACTTGAGTGAAGTTTAAAGTCAGAGGTATTTTTAGTTGTAATCATAAGGAGAAATAAAGTTTAACTAACTATCAGCATTGCAGCGATGAGAATTAGCAAATTCAAAACACCTAAAACAAGTATAGGTGTACGCATAAACTTGATCCAAGTTGAATAATTTACTTTAGAAATTTCTAGACCACCCATTACTACACCTGAAGTTGGCGTAATCAAGTTGATTAGTCCACAACCTGAAGCAAAAATCATAACCATCACATCTGGGCTCAAACCAATATTATTGGCTAAAGCGCCCATGACCGGGATTGAAACATAAGCAAGACCTGAGGTAGAAGGGATGATGAAAGACAAACCTAAATATAAAATATAGGCGCCAATAACAAATAATACAGGCGAGAATCCTTGTAATAGCCCTGCTGCTTTGTCTAAGATATAAAGATCTAAATAAGTGGTAGACATTAAAACTGAAGCCCCACGTGCAACTACAATAATCAAAACAACAGAAAGCATATCTTTACTACCTTCTACAAAAGAATCAACCGTTTTCTTTTCAGAGAATTTACCAACGATCGCACAAATTAGGCTAACGATGAAAAACCACATTGCCAAATCTCCAAAGTACCAATCACCAAAACTTTGACCAGTTAGAAAAGATGTCCATCCATCAAAGATCGTGACACCAAAATCACCCCATGGAATGAGGGATACGATCATCACTAAAAAGCAAAAAGCAAAAATACTTAAAATAATCTTGTGTTGCTTAGTAAATTTAAATTCCTTCTTGTCTTCTTGACCAAAGTTTTCACGCATGTCTTCTTGTTCTTGCAATGAAAGAATGGTTGATCCTCTATCTTCTTTTACCTTCTTCGCATATCGCATGACAATAAAAATAGAATAGGTAGTGGAAGCTGCCCAAAGTACAAAGCCCAATAATAAAATAATGCCAGTATTAGGCTGAATTCCTATACCCCTCAAAGCATCCATTGCTACTCCAGTCGAAAAAGGATTCACGGTTGAACCGATAACTCCAGAACCTGAGCCTAATAACACCGTCCCTACCGCAACAATCGTGTCGAAACCTGCAGCCACCATTGTAGCTGTCAATAAACTATAAAAAGGAATTGTTTCTTCGGCCATTCCATAAGTAGAACCACCAATAGAAAATAGAACCATTAAAATCGGAATAATAATTAGTTCATTCCCCTTCAATTTTTTTACTACCGTCTGAATTCCTGATTCCAAAGCGCCTGACTGAGTAACAATATTTAAAAAGCCGCCCAACACAAGAATAAACACGCTAATTTCTATTGCATCACGAAAACCGTTAAAAGGCGCCATGACAATATCCGATATTTTCGCGCCCACTACTTGGTTTACTGTTTCACCATCGACCGTCTGAGGAGAAAATGTTTGGCCGTTCAAAAATTTTGTAAGAATACCTAGAACAATCAAGATGATAAATAAGATACTAAATGATGACAGTTCTCTTTTTTCTTTTTTTTTAGCCATTTTGTTTTTCACAGTTAAAGACTGTGTCTGACCTTCCTTTCTTTTAATTAATTTGTTAGCCGTTCAACAAAAAAAGCACTATCTAAGAAAATTAAATGTTTATGGTCATAGCGAATCTGATTTTTTTGAACGAGCTGCTTGATAATACTACTTGTTGTTTCTCGTGTCGTGCCACTCATCGTCGAAATATCTGTAATGGTTATTGGACAAGAAAGTTCCATCTGTCCAGACATTTGATTTCGTTTTGCTAAATCACTAAATAAAATTGCCAGAGAGGTAACCACACGATCATACGTATTACTTGTTGTCCCTTTTTGGATCTTCAATAATTTAGTTTTTAGTGCATCTGACTGGATTTGTAAATAATTAATTAACTGTTGCGTATTGTTACTAAGAAGATGTTCGAAAAATTTTACTGGAATAACTACAACTTCAATATCTGTTTGAGCAATAGCAGAAGAATAATAAACATCATCGTGAAATAAACCAATCAAAGGAAATAAATCATCTTTACTAATAAATTGTAAATAGATAAAATCCCCACTACTATCTGATTTTTCTATTCTAACTGTTCCTGACTTCAAAAAGTAAAGGTTCAATCGGTTATCTCCAGGGCTATACAATACCTGTCTTTTATTGTATTTTCTAATTAAACTATTGTGTTGGATCAATTCAAGCTCTTGATCAGAAAAATATTGAAAATGTTTATTATATCGAGTAATCGCTTCTTCTATCTCCATGTTAACTCTCCTAAAGAAACTTTTATTTAGTTATAACGGTACCAACAGTTTCACTTTGATCCATTTTACCTAAGTTTTCTAAAGACGTGATTATCGCTTGTTTATCTGGGTTATTATTCGCAAATGAAATGGCCGCTTCAATTTTCGGTAACATGCTACCTGGCGCAAAATGTCCTTGGTCTTTATATTTTTCTAATTCTTCAACTGTTACTTGCTCTAATTTTTTCTCATTTTCTTTACCATAATTAATATACACGTTATCGACGCCGGTTAGAATGATAAAAGTATCTGCCTGAACTAAATCGGCTAGTTTTTCTGAGGCAAAATCTTTATCAATAACTGCTTCTATTCCTTGTAAAGATTTGCCTACAACTGGAATACCGCCACCACCACATGAAATGGTAACAACGTCATTATCAACAAGTGTATTAATTGTATTTGCTTCATGAATATCAATTGGTTTAGGGCTAGGCACAACCTTGCGCCAACCACGGCCGGCATCTTCTTTAAATGTCGCGCCGGAACCCATTTCTTCTTCAGCCTCTTCTTTAGACAAAAATGGACCTACTGGTTTTGATGGATTTTTAAACGCAGGATCATTTTCATCAACGATAACTTGAGTTAATATTGTTGCAACTTGTTTATCAATTCCACTCTTAGCTAACTCGTTACTCATAGCGTTTGACAGCCAGTAACCAATACTACCTTGTGTCATCGCCACACAAGTATCTAGTGGCATCGCAGGGTTTTTTTCACTATTAGCAGCCTGCTGTTGTAATAATAAATTTCCTACTTGTGGTCCATTTCCATGTGAAATAATCAAATCATTACCAGCCTGAACTAATTGAACTAAATATTTAGCGGTTTGGATTAGCGCTTCTTGCTGCCCCTTTGCGCTTGCGTCATTCGAAAGAATCGCATTTCCACCTAAGGCTACGACAACTTTTTTTCCCATAATTATCACTAAAACCCTTTCTTTTATCAAATAAAAATAATAATTGAAAAAATAGTCTGTAGTTACATATATATGGTTTTATCTATACAATAACTACAAACTATCTTTTTCCATCATAACAGAAAAATCACCTACTTAGTTTACACACGTGGAATAAACAAATTACCCAATGTTGCTGCCATAATGGCTTTAATTGAATGCATTCTATTTTCTGCTTCTTCAAATTGACGCGCATGTTTACTTCTAAATGCTTCGTCAGTAATTTCCATTTCGTCGATTCCAAATTTTTCAGAAACCATTTTTCCATATTGCGTTTTAGTATCATGAAAAGCAGGTAAACAATGCAGAATAATTAAATTATCATCTTGGTTTCCTGTCTTTTTAACCATGTCCATATTAATTTGGTATGGTTTCAACAAATTAACGCGCTCTTCAAACTTATCTTCTTCCCCCATTGATACCCAAACGTCGGTGTATAAGACATTAGCATCCTTAACGCCTTTTTCTACATCATCAGTTACCATTAACTGAGCCCCAGATTCTTTGGCAAATTTTTCAGCGTAATCAACTACTTCTTGGGTAGGCGACAATTCTTTTGGCGCGCAAATCCGTACGTTCACACCTAAGATCGCTCCGGTTACTAAAAGACTGTTTGCCATATTATTACGACCATCGCCGACATAAACTAACGTAATGTCTTCTAAATGTCCAAAAGCTTCTTTAACAGTCATAAAGTCAGCAATCATTTGAGTAGGATGCCATTGGTCAGTTAGTCCATTCCATACAGGAACGCCAGAATACTCCGCTAACTCTTCTACTGTTTCCTGGCTAAACCCACGAAATTCAATCCCATCAAACATACTACCTAATACAATTGCAGTATCTTCAACAGATTCTTTTTTCCCTAATTGAATATCATTTGCGCCTAAAAATTCGGGATGAGCACCTAAGTCAATAGCTGCTGTGGTAAATGCAGAACGTGTTCTTGTTGAATTTTTTTCAAACAATAGTGCAATATTTTTACCTTCTAAATAATGATGCGGTACACCTCTTTTTTTCAAATCTTTTAGATGTAAACTAAGATCAATAAGATATTCTAACTCCCCACGAGTAAAATCTTTTTCAGCTAATAAACTACGTCCTTGAAATACTGATGTCATTGTAATCTCTCCTATTCTCTATTTTGTAAGATCTTCACGATATAACGGCATACTCATACAACGAGGTCCACCACGTCCACGTACTAATTCACTACCAGGAATATAATTTAATTTTACTCCTGCTCTTTCTAATGCTTTGTTAGTTACTGTATTACGATCGTATACAACAACTTCGCCGGGGGCAATCGTTAGCGTATTTGATCCATCATTCCATTGTTCTCTTGCAGCAGCTGTAATGTTCCCATCTCCACAACGAATCAATTGTACAGAATCACGATTTAAATACTTCGCTAAAATACGTTCTAGCGTATCTTCCTCTCGAGTAATATTTAGTTCACCATTTTCTTTAGGCGTAATAGAATAAACTTCTAAAGCGCCTTCAATCTCAGGATGAATCGTGAATTTGTCATAGTCAATCATTGTAAAAACGGTATCCAAATGCATAAATTTCCGATATTCACCAATGTTAAAAGCTAATACACAATTGAAACCTAGTTCTTGTTCAAAAATGTTTTTTGCTAATTTTTCAATAGATGCCGCATCCGTCCGCTGTGAAATACCGACAGCTAATACATCTTTAGAAAGTACTAACTCGTCACCGCCTTCAATTCGAGTTGTATCATTGCGGTCATAAACCTTAGGAACTTCTTGTCCAGCAAAACGTGGATGGTAATCAAATATATATTGACCATATATCGTTTCTCTTTGTCTTGTTACCGAATACATATGATTTAAAGAAACCCCATTACCCATTGTAGCAAAATTATCTCGAGTAAAATATAAGTTAGGCATCGGATCAATGATAAATGAATAGTCACTTTCTATCATATCTGTCAAACCTTCAACTTTGTACTCTGGCATTTCAACTTTTTGAATGCCAGCAATCGTCTTATCGATTAGTTTGCGGTTATCTTTAATCCCAACTAGCATTTCTTTTACTTTTTCTTTTACCGCATGGCCACGAATCCCTGCTTCGTCCAAATATTGATCGATAAATTGTATCCGTATTTCTTCATTTACTAATGATTCCGCTGCCAAATCTTCTAAGTAAACGACCTCTACTCCTTTTTCACGTAATACTTTCGCAAAATGATCATGTTCTTTTTGTGCTTGCTCTAGAAATGGAATATCATCAAACAACAATCTTTCTAGATAATCAGGCATCAAATTTTCCAATTCTTTTCCAGGTCGATGAAGCATTACTGTTTCAAGCTTCCCTATTTCTGAAAAAACATTAATTGGCTTACTCATAGTGTAAATCCTCCTTTATTTATCTTGCAAATTAAGAATAGCAAATTTTTAGTCTAATATTGTGAAGTATCCATCAAAAAGAAAGAAGAGTATACAACATTATTCAATTATCCGTATACTTTCGCCCGAAAAGAATGCGCTTTCTTTGAAAATAGCAAATATTTGTTGTATATTTACCATTATTTTTTTCCTTTTATTCATAATTTTTTTATTACTCACTCTATAAGGATTGTGTTTTTTTACACAAATAAACAATTAAACATTTTTACCTTTTGAGAAAACTTAAAATAAAATGTAAAGAAAAAGTACGCAATAATTGTTATAATATAATGAGATAGTAAACATACTTGGTAAAATTTAACCAAAAGGTGGTAAAAAAATTGAAACGCTCACAGCGACAAGCTATTATAAAGAAAGTCGTTACTGAAAACGAAATCACTACTCAGAAAAAATTGTTAGATTTACTTAAAAAAGAGAATGTCTCCACTACACAAGCTACAATCTCTCGTGACATACGAGAATTAAACATTGCAAAGGTAGAAGATGAAAGTGGAAAATCATATTACCGAATACTAAATAATTCCGTTCTGGGAATGAAAAAGACACAAGAAGAACGATTAAGCGATATCATCATTGAAACCGGTGTCTCTTTAACCCAGATAGAATTTACTAATTTATTAACCGTACTCCCAGGAAACGGTAATGCAATTGGAGTACTAATTGATAGAGTTCGGGTAGAAAATAGCAGTAAGATCGTTGGCTGTATAGCTGGTGATGATACTATTTTAATTCTTTCAAAAAATAAAGAAGACGCTCGTATGGTAAATGAATATTTCAGACAATATTTATTCCATACTTTATGACAAAAAGTCATTGAATAAATCGCGATGTTGAAAGTCCTTGTCTTACAAGGATTAACGATTGTAATAAAAAAGAAATCGGAAGGTAAAACCCTATGAAATGAGGATTTGGCCTTTCCGATTTCTATTTTTTTAGAATTTCACGGTATAAATGAAAATAGAAAAAAGAATCATAAGAAAAGCCGACAAATCGAGCGATTTCCACTATAATAGTAGTAACGACAAAACTAAATAGGAGGCTTTTCTTATGAATTCTGAAACTATTGTACCATACAATATCAACTTATTTGAAGATTTTGATTGCGGACCGCTTCAAGAGTTTGAAGCTCTATTAAATCAGATCCCTTACCAGCACTTGATCCAGGAATTAGATGACCGACGTGCGAGCGGACGCGATGATTGGCCGAACGACGCGATGTTTCGCTGCTGGATTGCGATGTTTGTCTTCCATCATCAAGGGCCCACGGAGTTAATCAATGAACTTGAGCGGAATCCTTTTTTACGTCATGCTTGTCATCTTGAACCACGCTACAATCGAAAAAACGGCCGCAAAAGTTTAGCTCCTAGTCCTTCAGCTTTCACACGATTTCAAAGGCGACTGATCGATGTTCAAGACCTGCTCGACGCCCTATTTGCCCATATGACCGAGGAGCTACAAGAAGCGCTCTCCGACCTCGGCGAAAGCTTAGCTTTGGATGGCAAAATTATTGAAGCCTATGCCCAAAGACCGCCAAAAAAGAAAAAATGCGAGGGGCGCCGAGATCACGATGCCAATTATACCCAAAAGTCTTATACCTCTACGACAAAAGAAGGGAAAATCCAAACAAAATCCGCTTGGTTTTATGGTTATCGCGTGCATCTAATCGCCGATGCCAGATATGAGTTGCCCCTTTTATTTCGAGTAACACCCGCGGCGAATGGGGAAAAAACGGTGGCTAAGGAAATGGTGGCCCAAATGCCTTCCTGGCTGGCGGAACGTTGCGACCATTTATCCGCAGATAAAGGCTATGACGGAGGAAAATTACGCGAGATCATTGAAGATCGAGGGATGAAGCCGATCATCGATATCGTAAATCATTGGCAAGGAGAAAGCACCCGACAATATCAAGATACCGACTTCGTTTATACTTATAAAGGTGAAGTTTATTATGTGAGCCATCGAGGAAAGCTTATCCGAGCGCAATACAAGGGGTATCATGCCGCTTCGGACACCCTTCGTTATGAAACGCATCCGAAAAATGGGGCGGGGATTCATCGGGTTTCGATTCCACGCGCCGAAGATCCACGGGTCTTTAACTTGATCGGGCGGGATTCGAAAAAATTTCAACGTTATTATAACGAGCGCTCCGCCGTGGAACGGGTTAACGGCCGGATCGACCGCGATTATCTCTTTGAAGATCATCGGATACGGGGCTTAGCGAAAATGAAATTGCATGTGACCACCACATTTTGCTTGATGTTAGCGAAGAAAAAACGCGCCTTAGCCCAAGAAAAACGACCCGCGGCGTAACTCTCGCCATCATAAAAAAACACGGTGTATTTTTACCCGTGTCTTTCGTGCGCTCTTTTTTAAAGAAAGACTGTTCAAGAAAAAAAGAAAACGTTTATTTTTCCTTATTAAAATGGGAAAAAACGTGGATTTTCTTCTTTTTATTTCTTTTTTTATCTTTTTTACGAAAAAAATGAAGCAGCGCAAAAGATTCGTCATTGAATAAATCGCGATGTTGAAAGTCCTTGTCTTACAAGGATTAACGATTGTAATAAAAAAGAAATCGGAAGGTAAAACCCTATGAAATGAGGATTTGGCCTTTCCGATTTCTATTTTTTTAGAATTTCACGGTATAAATGAAAATAGAAAAAAGAATCATAAGAAAAGCCGACAAATCGAGCGATTTCCACTATAATAGTAGTAACGACAAAACTAAATAGGAGGCTTTTCTTATGAATTCTGAAACTATTGTACCATACAATATCAACTTATTTGAAGATTTTGATTGCGGACCGCTTCAAGAGTTTGAAGCTCTATTAAATCAGATCCCTTACCAGCACTTGATCCAGGAATTAGATGACCGACGTGCGAGCGGACGCGATGATTGGCCGAACGACGCGATGTTTCGCTGCTGGATTGCGATGTTTGTCTTCCATCATCAAGGGCCCACGGAGTTAATCAATGAACTTGAGCGGAATCCTTTTTTACGTCATGCTTGTCATCTTGAACCACGCTACAATCGAAAAAACGGCCGCAAAAGTTTAGCTCCTAGTCCTTCAGCTTTCACACGATTTCAAAGGCGACTGATCGATGTTCAAGACCTGCTCGACGCCCTATTTGCCCATATGACCGAGGAGCTACAAGAAGCGCTCTCCGACCTCGGCGAAAGCTTAGCTTTGGATGGCAAAATTATTGAAGCCTATGCCCAAAGACCGCCAAAAAAGAAAAAATGCGAGGGGCGCCGAGATCACGATGCCAATTATACCCAAAAGTCTTATACCTCTACGACAAAAGAAGGGAAAATCCAAACAAAATCCGCTTGGTTTTATGGTTATCGCGTGCATCTAATCGCCGATGCCAGATATGAGTTGCCCCTTTTATTTCGAGTAACACCCGCGGCGAATGGGGAAAAAACGGTGGCTAAGGAAATGGTGGCCCAAATGCCTTCCTGGCTGGCGGAACGTTGCGACCATTTATCCGCAGATAAAGGCTATGACGGAGGAAAATTACGCGAGATCATTGAAGATCGAGGGATGAAGCCGATCATCGATATCGTAAATCATTGGCAAGGAGAAAGCACCCGACAATATCAAGATACCGACTTCGTTTATACTTATAAAGGTGAAGTTTATTATGTGAGCCATCGAGGAAAGCTTATCCGAGCGCAATACAAGGGGTATCATGCCGCTTCGGACACCCTTCGTTATGAAACGCATCCGAAAAATGGGGCGGGGATTCATCGGGTTTCGATTCCACGCGCCGAAGATCCACGGGTCTTTAACTTGATCGGGCGGGATTCGAAAAAATTTCAACGTTATTATAACGAGCGCTCCGCCGTGGAACGGGTTAACGGCCGGATCGACCGCGATTATCTCTTTGAAGATCATCGGATACGGGGCTTAGCGAAAATGAAATTGCATGTGACCACCACATTTTGCTTGATGTTAGCGAAGAAAAAACGCGCCTTAGCCCAAGAAAAACGACCCGCGGCGTAACTCTCGCCATCATAAAAAAACACGGTGTATTTTTACCCGTGTCTTTCGTGCGCTCTTTTTTAAAGAAAGACTGTTCAAGAAAAAAAGAAAACGTTTATTTTTCCTTATTAAAATGGGAAAAAACGTGGATTTTCTTCTTTTTATTTCTTTTTTTATCTTTTTTACGAAAAAAATGAAGCAGCGCAAAAGATTCTCATTAGTTAGCACTTTACTTATATTTCTGCTATAATCAATATGAATTAAAATACATGCAGGGGTGAATAAATTGCATAAAAATGAACGGCAAACATTAATCAAGCAAATAATTACTCAATATACGATCCGTACACAAGAAGAATTATTGAAGCGGTTACAAAAAGAAGACATTGCGATTGCTCAAGCAACAATATCTAGAGATATACGTGATTTAAAAATAATCAAAACAATTGATGAAAGTGGTAGACCAAAATTCACGTTATATGATTCTACACAAAAGCAAAACGAAGAGGAACAAGATAAATTAATTAATTTATTTAACGATATTGTTACCAAAATTGAACACGTCCAATTTTTAACGATTATCCATACACTTCCTGATAATGCTTCGTTATTAGCAGCAATGATTGATGAAGTTCATCTGCCCAAAGTCAAGTGCACTCTGGCCGGATTTGACACAGTAGTTTTGATCGTTTCAGACGAAACGCACGCCATTGAAATGGAAAATTATTTTAATGAGATATGGCAAGCGCAAACAAATAATCAACTAGAAAGTTGAAAAGCAGGCAAAAGCGTGGCTGTTTTTTTAACGCATATTTTCAAAATTAAATGGTTCATAAGTCTTAGCTGTGTACACATCTTTTTAAAACTGACATTCAGAAAGTTACCTAGGTAACTATAAAGACCCCTATTAACATTTTATGTAACAACAAACAACAAAACTTGTTGTTCTACGTTTCACTAAGTTTTTTATTAAGATGTTAAATACCATCTCAATACTTATAAACTAGTTTTGAAAAATATAACTTTTGCTTAGCGTTTACCTAGGTAGACCTAGATAGTTACCCACTCTGTTACTAAGCTCGTAACTCCTTGTGCCATTGTAATGATAATAATACTAGTAATTAAACACCTTTTTTTTCCTGGTTATCATCCCGGTCTTACTTAGTTGTTACTCCAGACAAACTAATTTGTACATTTACTATTAATATCACTATTTTAATCTATTAATTTACTAAAAGACAAAAACGAAAAGTATTTGAGAAATGAGTTTTTTCATTTCTCAAATACTTTTCATTTAACTTATTATTCACTTAAATTACTCAATACAAAGTTCAATGCTTCTTCTGGCGCCTGCGTCATTTGAACATATTCCTTACCTTTTGCAACAATCACTTTAACTCCATATTTATCAGCATCTTCTTGCACATCATCACGATACATTTTGACTTGTGGTGCTAAAACTACAACATCATAGTTCGGCATTAAATCATAATGCGAACCATAGGCAGCGCCTTTAGCTGTTATCGGAGCATTTTCTTTTCGCGCTGCCTCATTTAAAGCTCCCGCTAGTTGCTCGCTGGTTCCAGCGCCTGCACATATAACTAAAATACGATGTTCTTTAGTCTTATCGACTAGTTCGCTTTCTGTTGCAGACGTAAGTTGTTCGCTTGCTTCAACTGAATTGTCATTTTCTTCATCAGAGCCAGATTCTTCAATTTTTTCTGCGTTAGCTGCTTCTTCTTCAAGTAACATTTTATCGTAAGCACGGCAGAATGGGTAGTATATCAGAACATCGATTACAATCAGTAAAGCGCTTAAAACTAGCGCCAACCAATCAAAGTTAGTTCCTAAGAATAATCCTAATGGGCTAGGCGTAGCCCATGGCAGTACATACATGACACCATTCATACTAAGTACATCGACAAAGAACTTACCAATAACAACATTCGCCACTGGGGTAATCAAAAAAGGTACAAGAAAATAAGGGTTCAAAATAATTGGTGCAGCAAACAATAACGGTTCATTCACCGCAAACAAGACTGGAATAAAAGAGGCCTTCCCTACTGCTTTTAATTGTTTTGATCGCATTGCAAACATAAAGATAAACGGCACAACCAAAGTTGCTCCGGTTCCCCCCATTTCACCGAGAAAATTTCCCATATTTTCTGTCAATGCATGAAAAGGCCTTTCGCCAGCTTGAAATAATTCCAAATTTTCTGCCGTATTTCCAATCAATGCAGCAGTAATCGCCGGTTTGACAACGCTCGGGCCATGAACACCGACAAACCAAAATAACGCTACCAAAAACCATACTATTCCCATACCAAGGTAAGATTCTACACCACCAAATAACGGCGCAAATAACCGAGTTAAAATATCCGCAAACGGCACGCTGAAAACCAATCGCGCGAGAATATCAATAAATGCACAACCTAATACAGAAAACGAAAAAGCAAAAATATCGCGGAAATTTTGTGAAATTGTGCCTGGTACTTCTTTTGGTAAGCTGATCGTAATATCATGTTTGATGCAAAAACGAAATACATTTACAGTCAAAAAAGCAGAGACAAAAGCCGACAAAAGCCCATGTGTATCCATATTGATTGCTTCAAAATTACCCACGTTAGTCTTACTTACAGCCAGCAATAAAAAACCTGAGACGGAAGCCAACATTACAGATGTTTCACCGATGGTTTTTCCAGCTGGCATTTTTCGATTCATCGAGCCGGCTAAATTTTTTGCTGTCGTTCCAGCAACCATTAATCCAACAATCCCCATTGTGTATTCATAGATTTTATTAAACCAATCTGTCAATGTTTGTGGTAAGGCAAAATCAATACCCAAGCCGGTTGCGATCACTTCAGGAATATTAGCTAAAAGTAAAAAGATACTTGAAAATAAGATAACCGGCATCACGTTAAGAAAACCATCTTTAATCGCTTGTAAATAAATATTGCGTGAAATTTTTTCAAATGTGCTTTGATATTTCTCAAATTGTTTGATGAGCTTATTCAACAAAAACACTCCTTGTTTTTCGCAGATTACTTGAGACTATGGGTTAAAACATTCATTTGCTAGAAATTTTATCACAGCCCCAAGCATTTTTATTCATTTATCATTGTTGCTGCTAGTTCTTTAAACCATAATGCGCTTTTTTTGATATAACGTTTTTGTGTTTCAAAGTCTACATAAAATAGCCCATAACGCTTGTTGTAACCATTCGCCCATGAAAATTGGTCTTGCAAAGACCAAACAAAATAGCCTTGTACATCTACGCCTTCTTCACGAGCTTTCAACACGGCATCCATATGCTGGTCAATATAATCAATCCGTGGAGTATCATCGATGATTTCATCATCGGATGTAGGAGTTTGGTCCTTATACCCCATGCCATTTTCTGTGATGTAAATTGTTTTGCAATTTTCATAATCATGGGAAACACGTTTAAGGGTATCGTAAAGACCTTTAGGATAAATATTCCAATCCCAATCAGTTTGCGGTATCCCAGCTTTTTTAACCGATTCTCCGACCCCTTTAAATTTAAAAGTAGATGTGCCTTTTTCCCCTGTGCCGTTAAAGTGGCTAGTACTTTCACCTTCATAACTTTGAATAAATTCATTTTGATAATAATTGATTCCAAAGTGATCATTTTGTGCTGCTGCTTGCTTCATAATATCAAGATCACCATTTTCAATTGTTAATTCAGCTTCATTTATACCTAAAATTTCATTGATCGAACTCATTGTATCTTCAGAATAGTACCCCAAAAACGCAGCATCTAACACAAACTTATTCATAAATGCATCTTTTAACTTCGCCGCGTGACGGTTTTCTGCAGTATCTGAGATTGGATAAACCGGGGTTAAATTGTGAATAACTCCGATATGACCAGACTTATTTAATTCATCCTTATATAAATTAACTACTTGAGCATGTGCAAGCATCTCATTATGCTGTGCTTGGATCCCGTTAGACACATCAAAATGATGATTGGGGGGAAAATTACCTTGAATAAACTGCGAATAAGCTAAGGGTACTGGTTCATTCATCGTAAACCAGTTAGTAACTTCTGTGAATTCTTCAAAGCAGAAACGCGCATAATCGACAAAATAACCAATCGTTTGGCGATTAAGCCACTCTCCTTCATCAAATAATGTTTTTGGACTATCAAAGTGATGCAAGGTTACATATGGCTCTATACCGTTATCAATGCATTCTTTGAAAAGTTTATGATAATAATCTATCCCAGCTTGAACTGGTTCACCATGCCCATCAGGAAAAATTCTTGTCCACGCAATTGACACACGAATTGCATTTAAACCATGTTCCTTGGCTAAACGGATATCTTCAGGATAACGATGATAAAAATCACTCGCAGGATCTGGTGAGAAACGTCCTTGCTCTTTAAGATAATCATCCCACATTGTTTTTCCTTTTCCGTCGGCTTTAGTATTTCCTTCAACTTGATAAGCTGCTGTAGCGCCGCCCCAAACGAAGCCTTTTGGAAGTGATTCAACTCGATTCAATAAAGGCATTTTTATAATCCTCCCTTTTCTACTCTTTCTTCTAATTTTAAAATACGTTCATATTGATCGATCATATAAACGATTTCATCTTTTAGCATCATCGTTGTCATGAGAGTATCTTGTCCGTGTACCATAATAAAAGTCACATCTAATTCTGCACCGCCTGCTTCTTGAGTTAACAGACTGGTTTGCTGGTTATGAGCTTCATTAATATTTTCATTGGCTTCAGCAACAAGTTCGCGTGCCTGCTCAAAATTTCCTTGACGTGCTTGTTTCAGTGCATCAAATAAATCTGCTTTGGCATCTCCGGCATAGGCCACTAACGCAAAGCCAACGTTTGAAATTGTTTCTTTACTAGTCATTTGTTACCTCCTAATATTAGTGTTTTAAAAAAATTAAAAATTCTAGTGAGTTTTTCTAACAATAAAATTACATCGGTGTTGCAGTTTTTTGTAGTACTTCATTTAATTCTTCGATATTTTTTCTGCCTTGTGTCTGCATCCATTGTCTAGCTGCTTTTTCTCCTTTTGTTGCAAATATTTCTACACCGTCCGCCCAAGTAGCGCGGCCACATAAAACGCCGTTAAACTCCGACCCGGCTTGCTTAGCAAAACGCAGTGTTTCCTGGAACATATCTGCAGTAACACCAGCACTTAAAAAGATGAACGGTAACTTCGTCGACTGGGTTTGCTCTTTAAAATACTCAAGAGCTTCTTCTTGAGTATATGCTATTTCCTCCTCGGCATATCCTTCAACGTAAGCCAT
This sequence comes from Tetragenococcus koreensis, assembly GCF_003795145.1. Classification (GTDB taxonomy): domain Bacteria; phylum Bacillota; class Bacilli; order Lactobacillales; family Enterococcaceae; genus Tetragenococcus; species Tetragenococcus koreensis. The sequence continues at coordinate 1,869,029 of NZ_CP027786.1, forward strand.
ATTAACGGGAACCTCTACTTTTAACACGTCTACACCGTAACGAGATTTCGAAAATTCTTTCATGGCTTCATTGACTTTATGTGGTTTTTTTAAAGCAAATTCTTTCGTACTATTATCAGAATCAGATGCATCATAAGTAACCAATTCCAAGAAGAAGGGGATTCCTTCTGCTTTGCACTCGGCACCGATTCTCTCAACAATTACATGCTTTTGTTCATTGATTTCATCAGATTCATCCACATCATAGTAGAGCAAAAACTTACAAGCATCAGCTCCTTGTTCTTTGATTCGTTGCACTGACCAAGTTGGTAAAAGGTCTGGCAAACGGCCAGGAACGTTTGTATCATAGCCCGTTTGTTCATAAGCTAATAATTCGCCTGCATGCTTATCTTTTACTTTTGTTGCTGGAAGCCCGTATTCCGGATCCAACAAGATCGCAGAAGTATACGGTGTTAGTTCTGCAGAAACAATTTCTTTAAATTTTTCAATTTGTTTAGCAGTTGCTGGTTCACCTTGATACTTGTTGATCATTTTTTGCAAAGCGCCTCGTTGATCAATTGCTAAGGCACTAATAATATGATTTTTGTCACTTAATTGCTTCATATAACTTTGTTTATCTACCATTTCGCACCTTCTTAATTAAACTTCTTTTACTTGAATCTGATCGACTAATGCTTGATAATTTTGCATATTCACATGTCCAGTCCTTTTTTCCTGTGCGTTCAGCATTCCCAATACATTACCGTGTTTTAATACATCTTCGTCATTTTGTTTCATCTCTAAAGCTTGCGTTAGCCCAGCAACAGTGGCGTCCCCTGACCCTACTGGATTAATTACATCAATTTGAGGGATCGTCACTTGATAAAATGTATCGAAATGTTTAGCAAATGCACCATCTGCCCCCATGGAAACAACAATCCACTCAATGCCATTGAATAAAGAGCTTGATAAAACATGTTTTAAGCTTTCTAGATTATTTTCAATTGGTTTTCCGAGTAAAGCAGCCAGTTCTTCGATATTAGGTTTAATTAATAACGGCTTGGCTTTACTGGCTAATACTTTTTGCAAAACAGTACCCGAGCTATCCAACACAACGAGTTTGCCTTGTTCATTACACAAAGTGATCATTTTTTCATAGTAATCATCTGACAGACCAGCAGGCAAACTACCTGAAAAAGACAAAATATCTGCTCCTTCGATTAAGTCTGCAAAATATGCTAAAAAAACTTCTGCTTCATCCTCTGAAATTACCGGTCCTTGTTCTAAGATTTCCGTTTGTTTTCCTTCATGCAATATCGCAATACAATTACGCGTTTGGCCATTAATCGTAAAAAAATCATGCTGAATTTTTTTATTTTCTAGTTCTGTCTGAATAAATTCACCCAGATGACCGCCAATCATACCGCTTGCTAAAACATTCGCTCCGGTTTGTTGCAAGACTCTGGCAACATTTAATCCTTTACCACCGGCGGTTTTTGTCGTATTGGTGACACGGTTCACTGTATCCAGCTTGAAATTTTCCAAAGGATAGGAAATATCAACCGAAGGATTCATCGTCACAGAGATAATCATGTCCTTGCCTCCTCGTTGTTTTAATGAAAAAGGGCAGCCGCTTCGTGCAAATTGGGCACTACAGCCACGGTTTTTTTCCTATCTTCTTCGTCTGGTGGTGTCCAATCGGGTACCATGACCACATCGATTCCTGCTTGAGAAGCAGCCGCTACTCCGCTTTTTGCGTCTTCGAATACTATCGCCTGTTCTTTGCTTGTTTGAGCTATTGTTAAAGCATGCAAGTAAATATCTGGCGCAGGTTTGTTACTTTCAACTTCTTCTCCACTGATAACTCCGCTAAAAAATTCTTCAATTCGCGCTACTTGAAGCGTTTGCATAATCATTTTTTTAGAAGAAGATGAAGTAAGGTAGCAATTTCCCCCATTTTTATTCAATTCTGTTAAAAGATTCACTGCACCCCTTTTCAAAGACAAATTCCCATTTTCTACCTCCGCTTGAAAAAGTTCCATCGATTCATCGAAAATTCTCTGACCTAATGTTTCATCATCGACTAATTTTTGTAACCGATAAATGGTATCATCAAACCCTTTTCCAATATAATTTACGTGATCTTTTTCGGTATATGGATAACCATGTTTGTTTAAAATTCGATGACGTGTTTCATAGTAAAGTGTCTCAGTATCAAACAATAATCCATCCATATCAAAAAAGAAGGCCCCTTTTTGGTATTTTAAATTTTCCATTAATCGTAATATTCACCACGATTCCACTTTTCGATAAACTCATCAAAGAAATGCGAATCTTCTTGTTCAGGACGATTTTTTTCGACCTGATCGATTTTGGCAATTAATTGTTTATTTTCTTCTGTTTCTTTGTATTCTGCTTGAATAAAAGCTTCAATAGTATCGCAAATCAAAAATTCACCTGCGATTTTCCCTCCGAACCCAATAACATTCGCATTTAATTCTTCCTTGGCATAAACGGCACTCGACATATCGCGCACTAAAGCTGAACGAATTCCTGGCACCTTATTTGCAGCGTTACATATCCCTACGCCAGTACCACAAATACAAACACCTAAATCAGCTTCTCCATTAGCCACTGCCTCGCCAACTTTTTTACCATAAATCGGGTAATGCGTACGCGTATAGTCATAAGCACCGACGTCTAATACTTCATATCCTTTGTCTTTCAAAAAATCTGAAACAGCGATCTTAGTATCTGTCACAATATGGTCATTTCCTATTGCAATTTTCATGAGTTTATCCTTCTTTCTTTTAGTATTACGCCATTTTATTCAACATGTCCACGCGAATTTGATGTCTACCACCATCATAGCTTGCATTTAAAAATTCTTTTACGATGTTTTTCGCTAAAGTTGGCCCTGTAATCGCAGAACCTAATGTAATCAAACGACAATTATTATGTTCACGTGTCATAAAAGCGGAGCGTTCATCTGAAACTTCAGCTGCCACCATTCCCTTCACTTTCGTGGCTGTCATAAAACTACCAGCACCGTAAGCATCAATTGCAATTCCTAAACTATCTTCATTCTTTAATAGATCTTGTGCGACTGCTAAAGTTGCTTCAACAAAATCGACCGATGCTTGTTCACTTTTATCGACCACTTCATATCCTTCTTCTTCTAAATAAGACTTGAGGGTCTCCTTCAATGGCATTCCTTGTTGATCTGAACCGATTACAACTCTCATTCTACTTCCTCCTTCATATTTGTTTTCCTAATTCAAGTCTTATACTAAAACATAAACAAACATTTGTAAACATATATATTTTGAAAATGTTCGATTATTATTGACAACCAAACAAAATAATTTATAATAATAATTGAAAGCGGTATTATTCAACCATTAGCAAACTAAATTGAACGAAAGGAGGTTACCAATGACATCATTTGGCACTCTATTTACGAAAGATCGTATCTATATCTCAAACCAAGTAAAACAAGAAGACGTATTTGCGGAAGTTTATCAAGATTTATTAAGGCAGGACTGTGTAACAGAAGAATTTTTGACAAATTTGCTTGAACGAGAAGAAAACTATCCAACCGGTATAGCATTAGCTCCTGTTGACCTTAAACTACCTAATATCGCTATCCCGCATACAGAAAGTCAATTCGTCAAAACAAGTGGAATTGTACCAATAAAATTGAACAATCAAGTTATCTTTCACAACATGATTAAACCAGAGGAAAAATTAGACGTTTCATTTTTGTTTATGATATTAAATCAAAATGGTGAAGAGCAAACTGGTTTACTAGCTGCAATTATGGATTTTATTAATTCATGCGACAAGGACGAACTAGTTACTTTTTTTAATACGGAAGATCCTGCTGAGCTATTTAATTTTTTAGAAAATAATTTTAAAGGAGTAATTGCAAATGATTAGAATTTTAGCTGCATGTGGAGCTGGAGTAAATTCCAGCCATCAAATCAAAAGCGCACTAGAAAAAGAAATGAAAAATCGTGGTTATCAAGTAAAAGTCGATACTATTATGATCAAAGACATTAACCAAGACAAATTAGAACACTATGATATCTTTACTCAAATTGCTAATTCAGATCTTGGCTTTGACATTGAAATTCCTGTAGTTGATGCAGGTCCAATTCTTTATCGTATTCCCACAATGGCTGAACCAGTCTATCAAGAGCTTGAAAACACGATCAAAAAACTGGATAAAAAGTAACTAGATAAAGGGGACACATTATGAGTACTATTATCGAAATAGCTAATACAATTTTTCAACCGCTGATCGACTTAGGGGCAGCTCCCATGATGACTATTGTCTTAACATTGATCGCCTTAGCATTTAAGGTCAAACCTTCACGTGCATTAGAAGGGGGCCTAAAACTCGGGATTGCTATTACCGGGATCGGCGCGATCATTGATATGCTGACAAGTTCATTCTCACAAGCTATGGCAGATTTTGTTGAACGTACTGGGCTTTCTTTAAACATTACCGATGTCGGCTGGGCCCCACTGGCAACCATTACCTGGGGCTCACCTTATACGCTTTATTTTCTATTAGTTTTAGTTATTGTAAATGTTATTATGCTCGTGTGGAAAAAGACAGATACATTAGATGTTGATATATTCGACGTTTGGCATTTAGCTTTTGTTGGTTTATTCACCATCTGGTCTGGCGCTAATTTATTGGTCGCTACAGCGTTAGTCATTTTCATTGGTATTTTAAAAATCATTAATTCTGATTTGATGAAACCAACTTTCAACGACTTACTAGATGCGCCAGAGAATAACCCTATGACCACGACTCATATGAATTATATGATGAACCCCATCATCATGGTTTTTGATAAGATTTTTGATAAGATATTCCCTTGGTTGGACAAATATGATTTTGACGCGGCCAAATTAAACAATAAAGTTGGTTTCTGGGGTTCTAAGTTTGCCATAGGTATTTACCTAGGTATATTTGTAGGTTTACTTGCCGGACAAAACCCAACTGAAATTTTCGAATTATCCTTTACTGCCGCTGTCAGCTTAGAGCTATTCTCACTTATTGGACAGTGGTTTATTGACTCCATTGAACCACTTTCTCAAGGAATTACCGATTTTGCTTCTAAACGCTTGAAGGGGCGCACCTTAAATATCGGACTTGATTGGCCCTTCTTAGCTGGGCGTGCGGAAATTTGGGCAGCAGCTAACATTTTAGCTCCAATTATGTTGTTAGAAGCAGTAATATTACCAGGGAATTATCTATTACCTTTAGGCGGAATTATCGCCATGGGTGTTACCCCGGCATTACTAGTGGTCACCCGAGGCAAAATAATCCGTATGATCGTCATCGGTGCCATTGAATTACCTGTGTTCTTATGGGCGGGTACCTTGGTTGCTCCATTTGTTACAAATATGGCCAAAAATGTTGGCGCTTTTCCTGAAGGAGTTGCAGCCAACCAATTGATCTCCCAAACAACTATGGAAGGTCCAACGGAAAAATTCTTAGGCTATCTCGTTGGTAATGCCTCGCAAGGACAAATTGAATTTGGCATTTATGCAATTCTTGCGCTTATTGCTTATCTATTGATATTTATGTGGTATCGCCGTGAAATGAATAAACGTAATGCTGTTTATGCAGCTGAAAAAGTAGAAAACTGAGTATCGTTTATAAGAAAGATAAAAATTCGCTAACTTTAACTACTGCTGATAAAGTTAGCGAATTTTTTAATTTATTTTAAATAGCTTTTTTAAACAATGACGTCCACTTCTTTTTCAATCTTTTGATAAGTATCGTAATCATCGTGATTCATCACCACAGCAGTAACATCTCGCAAATTATAATAAGTATAAAAATCTTCTTTTTCAATTTTTGATGAATCAACCAATAAATATCGCTCCACTGAGTTATCTAAGGCGATCGTTTGCGTTTGACCTTCTTCAATGGTTGCAGTCATAATTGCATTTCCTTTAACCGCATTGGAACTAAAAAAAGCTCGGTGAAAATGCATATCCTGTAGCGCCTTATTCGTTATCTCACCAAAAAAGGCCTTCGTTAATTTTCGCATTTCACCGCCCACCAAATAGACTTTGATATTCCCTCTTTTTTCGCTTAGCGTCTGAAATACTGGCAAACAATTGGTCACCACACGCAGATTATTAAAATTCATGATTTTAGCTAATAGTTCAATTGTTGTTCCTGGACCTAAATAAATTGTTTCATCTTCTTGAATCAGTTCCACTGCCTTTTGGGCAATTTCATTCTTTTCTCTTTTATTAATAATCTGTTTATCAGTATGCGATAACTCTTCTGGTTGATATACATTCAATGTTTGCGCCCCGCCGTGTACTCTTTTTAGGCGTCCTTCTTTTTCAAGCTCAGTCAAATCGCGTCTAACCGTCATATCAGAAACTCCTAGTCGATCAACAATATCATTGACTTTAATTGCCCGTTTTTGATCCACTAAGGTAACAATTGCATCTAAACGTTCTTCTTTTAGCATTATTTTACTCCTAACTTTTTCCTCTTTATTTATATTTTACAAAAACAAACAAAAATTTAAAACAAAAACAAACAGTTTTAGAGTAAATTTACGTATTTATTGACAAATATTCACCTATTGCATACTATACTAGAAAAGTACAGTATAAGGAGTGTGGCAATGACGATAAGAAATTTACAAGAAACCGACAATAAACAATTGGCTCAGTTAATTAAAACTTCTTTGGCCTCAGTTAACTTAGACAAGCCAGGAACAGCATACTTTGATCCTCAGTTAGCCCATTTATCTTTTTTCTACGAACAATTACCTCATGCACGCTATTGGGTTATTGACTATCAAGATAAAATTATTGGGGGCGTCGGCATCGCACCTCTGGAAGAAATATCCAAAGTTTGCGAGCTACAAAAACTTTATGTGGATAGTAATTTCCAAGGCCAAGGCCTTTCAAAAAAATTAATGGAGGTTGCTTTAGACTACGCAGCCAAGCACTATGAAGGATGCTATCTTGAGACTCACACGACTTTAACTAACGCATGGCATCTATATGAAAAATACGGGTTTGACCGCTTAAACCAGCCTTTAATTGACAGTGAACATAGTGCAATGGATCTCTGGTATTATAAGAGACTAACTTAACGTCGCATTTTATAGTGGCTTATTAGTCGGCCTAAGGCTCCTAAATAATAAATGTCCGAACTATAGTGAGATTGCTTCTGCGATTAACCGTCGCAAATTTACGACGATTAGCAAATCTCATTAAATATAGTTCGGATATTTTTGTCTTATTTTAACTTATATCACAGTCTTATTCGTACAAAGTATCTTTTTTACACAAAAATGGATTATATGTCGCTAGTTTGATTCCTCTCATCTAGCATTAAATGGATAAACGTATAAAATTTCTCTTTCATTTCTTCTGGCGTTTCTCTTACCTCTGAAACTAACCAATCCTTTAATAAGCTCTCAAAACCACCAAAACTAAACAATAATGCTTGCGTAACCAGCTCTTCCCCATATTGCTGAAACAGTACTTTTTTTATTTTTGGATATATCAAAAGAATATGTTGAAATAATTCGTCTGTCAGCAGGGAATTTAAGCGATTTTTATTAAGTGCTCGCAAAAAAGGAAGAAAGTCCTCCATCGTAGAAAACAGCAAGTAAGCAATATTGGCAAAGCTTAGATCTGTGTGCATTTGAAGATTTTCCATATACCGTGCTACTACTTGCTCTACGCCAATCTTTAAGATATCTGTTTTTTTCCCAAAATTCCGATAGATAGTTTGTCTAGAAATCATCGCAGTATTTGCTATATCTTGTATCGTGATTTTATCAAAAGGTTGTTTTTCCATTAGTTCCATTAACGTTTGAAAAATCAAGTTTTTAGAAAATTGAGCTTTAGCATTACCTTTGTTTTTCATATATCCAATCCTCCTTTTAAAATAGTGACAAAACAACCTTTTATGTGACGATTCAAATATTTTATTGTTTTTTTATCTCTCTCCTCCTACAATAATAGTGACAAACGAAACGATTTTCAAGGAGGAGAACAGTGATGGAGAATACACAACTACAGTTAATCATTTGGTCATTACCAATTTTATTCATGTTACATGATCTTGAAGAGATTATCATTGTAAAACCTTGGCAAATAAAATACAGAACCAAACTTTCGCATGCAAAACTGAAACCTTTTAATCATTTTAAGTCACCTGAATCAGGAGCAGTAGCTATATTGATTGAATTCATTATTCTAACTATTGTTGCGCTATTGGCAAGTCTTTATCAAACTTATCTATTATGGTTTGCTGTTGATTTTGTTTTTATCTTTCATTTTTTTGGACATTATGTTTTGAGTCTTGTTTTTAAAGGCTATGTACCAGGATTATATACAGCAATTATTTTGCTACCCCTGTGCTTAATCAATATTATATCCTTTAGTTCCTTATTAACCCCAAGCTGGGTAAAGGTTATAGCTATTTGCCTGATCACATTACTAATCTTTGTTTTATTTTTTAAAGCGTTAACTAAATCAATTACTATTTTTGATAAGCTTTTACAATACTACAGTCAAAAAGAATAAAAAATATTTATGCCCAATCAAATTTTGTCAATGACTTAGTAAATACATTTTTTTCAGCTCTTTATCAAAATCTTAATCTAGCTAGAATCTCTACTTCTTTCTATTCGAAAGACGAACGATAGAAAAATAGTAGTTGACTAAAGTTATCCATAAAGGTAAATTAGATATTAGCGTTTTAGCAATAGTTTTCTAAACAAAATTATTTTGCTCAGTCCATATTGTAAGAAAAAGAGAGGAGAAAATGTCATAGCTAGTATATATCTTCTTTTGACAGATAATAAGACTACTTTATCTAGGTGCATTCAATACTATACACGTACCTCTTTCAACCACTCGTCTATAGCTTTGGATTTTTCTTTGAGCCATGTGTATAGTTTTGGTAGAAAAGAATATTTTAATCCTTTGAACGGTGGCTTTGTCAAAGAAAACTTTTATCACTCCTGGTTTCTCCAGTCAAATTGTAAAATATATAAGTTTGATATAAGTGAAAATCAAAAACATCATATAGAAAGAATACTAGAGAATTTCGAAAAGAATAAATATCTATACAGATATAATTTTTTTGGCCTCATTAGTATTCCTTTCAATAAAAACTGGGGAAGAGAAAATACATTCTTTTGTTCTCAATTTATCGCTTACTTACTTGAAGAAATTGGAGTTACGTTAATAGAAAAACCTAATTATTTAATAACGCCTGCTGATTTAGTTCTTTTTTTAAAACCCCAATTAATCTACAGTGGAAAAGTCAGTGATTACTTAAATAAAACAACTTCTATAGTTGGCTAACCGCCATTCAAAATAAAAGCTGACAAGCAAGAAATAACGTTATCTAGCAGCAATTATTCATATACCAAAATTCATTCATATTTAAAAAAAGCGACGGTTTAAATTCCGCCGCTTTCTTTTTACTATTTTCTTTTTTAAAAAGCCAAAGAAAGCTTAGAGAAACTTTCAAAGTAAAAAGCAATTAGTCTACTCTTCTTCTAATTCATCTAACCATTCAATAATATGTTTACTGATTTCTGTTTGTTGCGCCTTATTTGAGATCGTTGCAGCAGAATCGCCTTTTTGGGCACCATACATACCAAATCCTGCATGGTTTCCTCCTTTTATCTCAATATATTTCGTTTGCTCTGGTAAATAGTCTTTGGCTTCGTGGTACTTTTCCAAGTTTAATACTCCATCATTGGACGCAGTAATTGAAAGAACAGATAAATCCGTATTTTCTAAATTCCCTTTTTTATCTGGATAGCTAGCTAAAAAAATCATTCCTGCTACTTCCTTTGGATGTTCTGCTGTAAAGCGACTTGCGATTACCCCACCAAGTGAATGACCAGCTAAGACAAATGTTTCTTCTGAATGGTCTTCAATAATCGTTTGTGCGGCATTCTGAGAGAAAACAGCTAAGTTTAAGGGCATATGTAGCACGTAAACGTTATAGCCCGTAGAAGCGACTTGTAAAGCCCACTCACTGTAACTCTCAGCTGTAACAAAAGCTCCAGGATAAAAGATAACTCCTATTTTCGCTGTCTGTCCGTCTGAATAGAGATCATAGCCCTTTTCGTGTATCGCTTGTTCACTTTGCTGTTGAGCAGACGCAGTAGGTGTGTACGTACTTTGGTGTACATAAATAGCTCCGGCACCAAGTAACATAATTAAGATAATTAAAATAGCTCCCAAGATCTTTTGCCATAATGCCCACTTTTTCATTATTTTACTCCTTTAATGTTTTTTACTGTGAATACTACTTATTTTACACTAACTAACTCATACAAACATAGACCTACATCTTGAAAGATGCCATTGGAAATTAGATAGCCCTCCAAAAAAGGCGTTTAATAAAATTCCTAAATGTCTTAATAATAAACGTCATACCCATAAACGTACCCAAACAATAAAAAAAACACTCTCCAAAAGTTTTTGGAAAGTGTTACAAATGCTAATATATAGCCCATATTAACGTTTTGAAAATTGTGATGATTTACGTGCTTTCTTACGACCTGGTTTTTTACGTTCAACCATACGTGCGTCACGAGTAAGTAACCCAGCGCGTTTTAAAGCTAAACGAAAATCAGGATCAACTTCTAGTAAAGCACGAGCGATTCCATGACGAATCGCACCAGCTTGACCTGCATAGCCTCCACCGTCTACATTTACAAAAGCATCATATGTGCCATTTGTTTCAGTAACGCCGAAAGGTTGGTTGATTACTTCACGCAAGTCAGCATGTGGAATATATTCTTCAACATCTTTTTTATTTACAGTAACTTGACCAGTACCTGGTACTAAACGTACGCGGGCAACTGCATTTTTACGACGGCCAGTGCCGATATATTGAGCTTGTGCCAATGAAATTCCCTCCTATTAGATTAAGTTTGTAATGTCCAATACTTCTGGTTTTTGAGCAGCATGCGGATGAGTTGCTTCACCATAAACATGTAACTTCATGCCTTGAGCACGGCCCAAAGTGTTTTTAGGTAGCATACCCTTCACAGAAGTTTCAATCAAACGACGAGAATTTTTAGCACGCATTTCACCAGCTGTGGTTGTGGTTAAACCACCTGGGTATTGAGAATGACGGTAATACTTTTTATCAGTCGCTTTATGACCAGTTAATTTCACTTTATCTGCATTAATTACAATAACATTATCACCTGTATCCACGTGAGGTGTATACGTTGGTTTATTTTTTCCGCGAAGAATCGATGCTGCTACAGTAGAAATACGTCCCAAAGGAACATCTGTTGCATCGATTACATACCATTTACGGTCTGTTTCGCCTGTCTTAGCCATATATGTTGTACGCAAGATTTTTTCCTCCAATTCAATTTCGAATGTTTGACATACACTTGAGTTTCCGGGGCTCTCGTGGGGCAAACAATACCATTTAATATAATACCTAGAAAAAAGCGTAAAGTCAATGTTTTTCTACTAACAATAAGAAAAAATATATAAAAAGAAGAAACCTACGGCAAAATTGTGGCTCTATAATTTCTAGTGTTGGTAGACAAGAATGATTTTCTTGTAGCCCATACTAGTTTTTTTATATTTTCTGAGCAAAATAGAAAACAGACACCTTGAAAACCCGTAGAATAAAGGTACCAAACAAATATCCAAAGGAGTGTTTCAAGATGTCCATCTCTCATTATACTAAAGAAATCCTAGATATCCTAGACTTAAATCTGACTTTTGAAGAAGATTGTTTCCAAAAAGAAGCCATTAACGGCGTCATTTGTTTTGTCTTTTATGGTCAGCTTTCTTATCGTCCACAAGCCTGTTTTCACTGTGGCGAAGAAGATACGGCTTGTTTAATGAAATGGGGATTCAAGGAAGTGACGATTCAGCTTAACGATGTGAGTGAATACAAAACCTTACTTAAAATGAAGAAACAACGTTTTCGTTGTAAAACTTGCGGGAAAACTTCTATCGCCGAAACCAGTGTCGCGGACCGTCATTGTTCGATCGCTCGACGCGTCAAACTCGCCATTGCAGAAAAATTAGCTCAACCCTTGTCGATGTCAATGGTCGCCCGGTTGAAGCATGTTTCGCCGACGACAGTTTTACGTGTGCTGCATAGTTTTCAACCTAAACAGCTAACCCCCAATACTTCCTTACCGGAAGTACTTTGTTTTGATGAATTTCAATCGGTCAAACGAGTTTCTGGTGCCATGAGTTTTATTATGATGAATGGGAAAACGCGGCAACTCTTAGAGATTGTCGCTAATCGACAACTGCCTCATTTAGAAGCCTTTTTCGCTCGTTATCCTAGAGAGGAAAGAGCCAAGGTGCACTATGTCGTTTCGGATTTTTACAGTCCGTATGCTTCCTTAGTTAAAGCCCTTTTTCCTAATGCGCAGTTAGTCATTGATCGTTTCCATATGAGCCAACATATTGGGCGAGCTTTCCAACAACAACGGAAACAAGTGATGAACACCTTTAACCGTCGGCAAAAAGAATATAAGCACCTCAAAAAATATTGGAAACTTCTACAGAAAAAAGCTTGGGCACTGGATTACAAAAAACGATATTGGCGGCCTAGTTTTCGGGATCATTTAACCGAGCAAGAGATTGTCGACCGCTTATTAAGTTATCATTCCACGCTTAGACAAGGCTATAAAATCTATCAATCGTTCCTTTCTGCATTTCATAAGCAAGATATCGAACGTTTGGATCAATTATTAAAAACCGATTTGTCTCAGCTTCCTGACCCGTTTCAGCCCGTAGTCAAGACCTTTCGCAAGTATCGACAAGAGATCCGGCTGGCTTTAACGGTGCCTTACTCTAATGGTCCTTTAGAAGGTTTAAATAATCATATTAAAGTCCTAAAACGAGTCGCTTATGGTTTCCATAGCTTTGAGAACTTTCGGCAACGGATCTTTTTATACCGAGGAAAGTATTTCCAACCCGGACCCTTACCTATACAAACTAAAAAAAGCAGCTAGACCATAGCGCCTAACTGCTTCCTTTATTTATCGAGTTTTCTTTACCAACACCAGTTGACAAAGAGCCAAATAACAAAGACGAGGAGCGTTAAATCCACTCCTCGTCTTGTTTCAATAAATCATAATCATTGAAAGCATAGATACCCGTCTGCTTTTAGTTTATAGAATTATTGAGGAAGAAAAACAATATCCATTACTCATTATTCATTTATTGAGTAACGTTTTGCGCTTTCTTTCCTCAACATTTAATTATTGAGGAACAAATCATCGTTTCCTTCCTCAATTTCAGTCATTTTTAACCATTTTAGAAGTTTCCCTCTTGTTATTGAGTAAAACTTTGCCTGTTCTTTCCTCGTTATTCATTTATTGAGTAAGACTTTCTTATTTCTTTCCTCATTTTTTAATTATTGGATAACCAATCGTCATTTCGTTCCTCAATTTTCCAACTATCACTATCCTAATTCCGACGCCTCTATTTATTAATTCACATGTAAGTCTGCTTTTTTTGCCAAAGCTAAACAGCCAAAAGTCCCCGCGTCATCTTCTAGAGATGGCGTCACAATGTAGTTTTCTATTTTAGGTGTTTTTACATAATTATTTAATAATTCTTCAAAAGCTCGGTGAACTTTTTCCACCATATGACGTTGTTTCATTACACCGCCGCCAAAAATAATCACATCCGGTGAAAACAGCAAGGTTGTGTTATACGCACATTGAGCGATATAAGAAGCCTCGATTTCCCAAACAGGGTCATCAGCTGGAATATCTTGTCCTTTTTTTCCTGCTCTGGCTTCGATTGCCGGACCCGCTGCCATGCCTTCCAAGCAGTTGCCATGAAAAGGACAGTTCCCTTTAAAATTATCGTCTGGATGAGGTACAACTAACATATGCCCCATTTCAGGGTGGCTAAATCCTTCAATAAATTGATCCTCTTGAATAGCTCCGCCACCGATACCTGTTCCGACAGTATAGTAAACAACGCTTGATAATCCTTTGCCTTGTCCAAAAACATATTCTCCATAAGCTGCAGCATTAACATCGGTAGTCCAAGTAATCGGAATATCAAAGACTTTTTTTAACGTTCCCACAAAATCAAAATTTTGCCACGCTAATTTAGGCGTAGATGTAATATATCCGTAGGTCTTGGAGTCTTGATGTATATCAATAGGACCAAATGAACCGACACCAATAGCAGCAAGTTCATTTTTATACTGTTCAAAAAAAGCAATAACTTGTTTCATTGTTTCTTCTGGTACAGTCGTTGGAAAACTAACTCTTTCAGTAATTTCTAAGTGTTCATTAGCAATAGCACAAACAAATTTTGTACCTCCAGCTTCGATTGACCCATATAACATGAATGAATGCCCTTCCTTCTTTTTTGTATTCTCTTTCATTTTAAAGAAAAAAAGGGTAGAAAGCCAGCAGATTTTCAATTTAATTGCTTATTTGTTTTTTTGATTAGCCAAACTGGTAATATATTCAAAAAAGGGTTCTCGATCAACCGAATAGACCAATGCTACCTCACGTCCATTTGCTTGTTCTACTAATTTGCCTTGGCTCAGCCCTTGCTCGACCACAGTAGAAGATACAGCTTTCTTTTCTACTAGCGAATCATTACCAAATACTGCTGCGGTCAATACATCCCATAAGAAATAGGTAGAATTTGTTTGAAAATGAACCAAAGGCGGGACAACCGCATAAGCTTGCCCCAAAAAGTCGAGCCCTTCGTCTGCACGTTTTTTCGCCCATTGATTACGAATTTCATTCGTTAAAGGTACTTTGTTAGTACTTTCCAATGCGACAAGATTAATTGGGATATTGGACCGCCAAACACTTGCGACCGCCTCAGGATCCCAAAAAGCATTCCATTCTGCTGAACCGTCATGTTCAGGTTCTTCAACATTTCCTTTATCTAAGAAAGTTCCACCCATCCAGTAAAGCTCACCAATTTTCGCTTCAATTTCAGGCTGTTTTTGTAAAGCACGCGCCAGATCTGTTAAAGGACCTAAAAACACCAAATCAATTTTTTCCTTTGCTTCTTGTAAAACCTGAATCAAGTGATCATGAGCAAACGTCTCTGCTTGTGGTGTTTGAATCGGTTGATATTCATTTAAAATAGGTAGTGCGTCGACAGTAAAAGCATGCATGCGCCATTCTTTAGGAAAGGGATTTTTCGCTCGAGAATTGGACGATGCAACTTCAATTTTTTGTTTTTCACCAAATTTGTCGATAATTTTACGGCTTGCTGAAACTGCCGGCTCTACATAGCAATCTGCCGGGGTAACGCCCACTCCAGTTACTTCTACATCTTCCATTTGCAACAACAAAAATAATGCGACCAAATCATCGACGCCGCCATCATGATTTAAGTATACTTTTCTCATAATCATTTTCCTCCATAAAACAGTAGTGTTTATAGTTCTTAGAGAATTATTTTACTAAAAAAATTGTACTGCTTAGTGTCTCTAAAAGTTAACTAAATTTTTATCATAGGTATCTCAATCTAAAGTGTTGTCTACTTTAATCTCTTTTGCAATAATTTTTTCCCGTGCTTTTTCAACTGCTTGTTTTGCTTCATTCGGAAGGTTGCCATCAGTCAGACCCACCGCATCGTCTTCTAGGCCATAAACAACATGTTCGTTGCCAGGGAAATCTCCTTTGTCGGCTTTGGTCGCCAGATCTTTAACAACTGAACCTACTTCTTTTAATGTAGACGTTAAAGTAAAGTTCTCCTTTTCACCCTCTTTTGTGTAATAGCCCTCTTCTTCTTGATCCCGATCAACACCAATTACCCAAACTTTTTCATCGCTTGTTTCATTTAATGATTTTGCTTCCTGGAACATACCATTCCCAGTTGCACCAGCTGCTGCGTAAATAACATCAGCATCTTGTCCATAGATACCTTGAGCGATTGTACGTCCTTTATCAGGTGCATCAAATGCCCCTGCATATTGACTGATAATTCTTATGTCTTTATCTAATGCTTTTGCTCCATCATTTACACCTTGTTGGAACCCAGCATCAAATGATTCAATTAAACCAACTTGTACTCCGCCAATAAAACCTACCACATCTGTTTTGGTTGTGTAACTAGCCGCAAGCCCTGCCAAATAGGCTGCTTCATTAGATTGAAAAGTAGCAGATGTTACGTTATCGAGCCCTTCTATAACCTCATCAACCATCACAAAATTCTTATCTGGATTATTTGTTGCTTCTTCTTCGATTGCATCTTTCAATTGAAAACCAATACCAAAAATCGTTTCAAAACCAGCACTCAATGCCTGATCAATATTAGGAATATAATCAGATTCGTTACTCGATTGAAAATATTGATAACCATTATTTCCTTTTTCAAGTTTATTTTCTTTTCCCCATTCAACCATGCCTTCCCAGGCTGATTGATTAAACGAACGATCATCAACGCCATTAGTATCGGTAATTAACGCCGTAGTCGTTGCCTGTTGTTCTTTTTGGTTAGCATCTGCGTTTTGAGCACTGCTACATCCACTTAGTAACGCAATCATTCCAATCACTGGTAGTACTACTTTTACTTTGTTCCCTATTCTCATTTCACAACTTCCTCCAAAAACGAATATTTTTAATGTATTACAATTAAATTATACACATATATTTCGTAAATCAAAGAAATAATGAAATTTAAAGGGTAAAAAGATAATTAATTCCCTTTAAACGCGAACGATAACCGCCTTCCCATATGATTTAGTACATAAATTCCTATTCTAAACAAAGAGCTGGTTTACTATTCATTGTCGCTTGAAACATTATAGAAAAAATTGCGTAAAACTTGAAAGGTTGAGGAATGCTATAAATCTACTACTCAATAAGTCTTTAAAAAGTTAAAAACGCACTTGTTTCCTGATCATACCAGAAAACAAATGCGTTTTTTCATGAACCTGAGCTACTCGCTGCAGCTTCATCTGCTTTTACACAATCAATTGCGATGACTAATGAAATAATTAATCGTTCCATTGATTCATCAAGAATGGTTACTTCATACGTATCGCCCCAAGAAAACCATCGCTTCGTAATCTCTGCTACTTTTTCCCCTTGAGCAGAGACAGCAAAGTTCATATCCCACCAGTTACCTTGAATCTCAATATCTTGAGCTGAAATAGTGTACCGTGATTTAAAAAAAGAAAGCTCCTTTTTAAGAGTAATCCTATCGTTACCGTCGACTTCCACAAAAAATTTGGGCAACCAGGTGAATGTTTTCTTAGTGATCTTTCCGATTTCACGCTGTTGTTTGTCATGAATCAGAAAATGTTTGGGTATTTTGAAAAAGCTACCTTCAACAAAATAGCATGGTTGATCATGTTCATCTGTCACGGTAAATTTTTCACTTAAACTAAAAACTTTTTGTTTGATGTATAGTTTTTTCATCAGCGCCTCCTAGCTAGAAAGCTCATCGCCTAAGTCTCCGGTATTAATTACCGGTTGTGTGCCATTGTCGGTAATGATTGAAACCAACAAATTATTGATCAGCTGTACTCTACGATCATCAGTAAAACGAATATCTTGTCCTGCTTCAATTTGTTCTAAAGCCATTTGCGTCATAGTCACAGCTCCTTCAACAATTGTTTGTCGCGCCGACAAAATAGCTCTAGCTTGTTGTCTTTGCAACATCGCACTAGCTATCTCCGTTGAATATGCTAAGTGGTTTAAGCGTGTTTCCACTACTTCCACACCAGCGACTTCCAAGCGTGCCTGCAATTCTTTTGTCAGCTCATCTGATACATGTCCTGTGTCCCCGCGCAAAGTTACATCTTTATCTTCAAAGGTATCGTAAGGATATTGTGAAGCGATATGACGAATCGCTGTTTCGCTTTGGATTTCGACAAAGTCTTGGTAATAATCGACATCAAATAATGCTTTTCCCGTATCAACGACTTTAAAAACGATAACTGCTGAGATCTCAACGGGATTCCCATCTAAATCGTTGACTTTTAGTCGTGCACTATTGAAGTTACGAACTTTCAATGAAACATTGATTTTTTGCGTCAAGGGCGTGGTAATAAACAAACCATTAGACTTGATCGTACCCAAATATTTCCCAAAAAATAAAATGGCTTTAGCTTGATTTGGTCCCACGATTGTTAATGAACTAATGAATAAAATTGCAATCAGCCAGATAAAAATACTTAGTACTAATTCAAGGCCACTTTCATTGGTAACACCTAAATAAAATAAATAGGCTCCACCTATCATTCCAATAATTAAAATAAGCAATCCTAAATAGCCATTGACATGAAACGTCTTTTTCTCTTCCATTTTTCAACCTCCTTTTTTCCATCATATCTTAAAATGAAAAAAGTTCCAAACCAAAAATGATTTGGAACTTCTTTTTAAACAGCAGCTTCTTCTTTTATTTGAGCTAAGCGGGCATCGCGTTCTTCAGCTGAAATTTGATGTCTTTTGACATAAAGGTTATCTTCACTTGCAGCACATTCATAGCAACAGCCACCCAAATGTTTAGCTTGATTTTCTTCTGAAGCTAAGATTTGACGGTTACAGGCTGGGTTAGCACAATTCACATAGCGTTCGCAAGGCGTTCCATCAAACCAGTCCTTGCCTACAACGTGTTTATCTACGTCATTAATTTCCACACTAATACGTTCATCAAAAACGTACATTTTACCATCCCATAATTCGCCACGTGTATTTGGGTCTTTGCCGTAGGTCGCAATGCCACCATGCAATTGTCCTACATCTTTGACGCCTTCACGTAACAGCCAACCAGAGAATTTTTCACAACGAATACCACCAGTACAATAGGTCACTACCTTTTTATCCATGAATTTTTCTTTGTTATCTTGAATCCATTGGGGTAATTCCCGGAACGTACGAATATCTGGTCTAACAGCACCACGAAAATGCCCTAGGTCATATTCGTAATCATTTCTAGCATCTATTACAATGGTATCTTCATCTTGCAAAGCTTCTTTAAATTCAGACGGTTCTAAATATTTGCCGGTTAATTCATTAGGGTCAACATCATCATCTAAATGTAGAGCAACCAGCTCTTCTCTAGGACGAACGTGCATCTTTTTAAATGCATGGCCTTGTGCTTTATCTACTTTAAAATAAGTATCTTGGAAACGACGATCTGCATGCATATGATCCATGTAAGCATTCGTTGCATCGACAGTTCCAGAGACTGTCCCATTAATTCCTTCTTTAGCTATCAAAATCCGACCTTTTAAGCCAAGTTCCTTACAAAACGCCAGATGCTCTTTAGCAAACTCTTCTGGGTCTTCAATTGGTGTATAATTATAATAAAGTAATACCTGATAGTCCATTCTTGTATATCCTCCTTCAATTTTCACAGACATATTATAGAAAAAAAAGCAGTAAAAAACGAAATTTACGCTTGTGATCTTTCTGACAATACCCATGATATAACTAACAAACGTAAATTTCAATTTTCTATCTATTTTTTTATAAATGAGTAGCAAAAAATTCAGCCACTTGATCCATGGTAGGAACTTTGACCATGTGCCGTTCATTTGCAGCATGAAAAGTAAGCTCAGGACCTAAGTGATTCCGTACAAAACGATCCGTTTGGTCAAAAGGAATTTTTTCATCGTGTAAACCATGCCAGAAAAATATAGGTCTTTTTTTAATTTCAGTATATTGAGAAGCTAGATCATAGTGATCAATCCAACTTGTTAAATACTCATAATCTTTAGGTAATTGGATATTTCTTTCTCTAAGTAATTTTTGCAATTCTTGGCGATAATCAATTAAAGATGGCGAACCCATCACACAGGCTGCCACATCAATTTCTGGATGTTGGGTTAATAAAGCACAAGTCGTCATACCACCCATCGACACGCCGCCTACTCCCAATTTGCCATTCGTTAGCCCCAATTGAGAAAAATAATTAACAATAGATTCAAATTCAAATAGATTGGTATGAATACTTTGAAAAAAGGTCAATGAAGGAATTTTGGAAATAGCTGCTTCGCGTTCGCCATGGTTTTGCGCATCCGGTAGCACGGCACGGAAACCCTGTTGGGCTAATTTTCTTCCTTGGGTTAGC
Organism: Tetragenococcus koreensis; assembly: GCF_003795145.1. Classification (GTDB taxonomy): domain Bacteria; phylum Bacillota; class Bacilli; order Lactobacillales; family Enterococcaceae; genus Tetragenococcus; species Tetragenococcus koreensis. The sequence continues at coordinate 1,889,099 of NZ_CP027786.1, forward strand.
ACTAATTCTTTTGACGTTTGCCAGCCATGGTAATACACAATCAACGGTAGCGCGTTATACAAATTCTCTTGCCCCACAACCTCTAGAGTAGGGATTGATCCTATTTTACGTTTACGAACCGCTATTTTCACTAACGCTCACCTGATTTCATTATTCAGTTAAAAAAAGCAGTCATTGCTTTTATATCTATCATACAAGCAATGGCTGTTTTCTTGTTAATCTTCTCCTGCTTCAATCACATCGATTGATTTAATCAATCGAGTCAACGTAGCACGTTCACTTTCATCTAATGTCCGCTCAATGTAGTCGATGGTTTCTTCTAACTGCGGGATCATCATATATTCTAGAGCATTTACCCGTCGACGTGTACGTTCGATCTCATCAGCCATCATCTGACAAGACTTTTCAATTTCAGCTAGTTTAAGCATTAAGGGTAAAATTGAACTCAAATTATTTAATGACAGATCCAATTCACTAGTTGTTGCCATGAAACCATAAGAAAAACGATCTTCTGATTTTTCATCATCATAAATTTCATTTAACACCGGCATTTCAATATTCATGACTGTCTTGCTCTGTACATCCAGCGTAACTTTATCTAATGGAATCGCAAAAGCTTCTTCTAAAACATAATCAGGAATGCTGCTAGAAGCAAGAACATAACCCTGCATGCCTTTTTGAAGTGTTTCTTCCATTTCCTTACGTAGATCTTGGTTTTGTTTGACTAACTTGGTAAATTGACGAACGAGTTCATCTTGTTTATCTTTTAACAGTTTATGCCCTCTACTTGCCGTCGATAGACGACTTTGTAATCGACTCATTTCCATACGAGTCGGATTTACATTCATTATTGCCATAGATCATCCAACTCCTCTTGATCTGGGAGAAATTCTTCAATGTCTTCTTCTTTGATCCGACTGAGTTCTTCTTTTGGCAGAGTAGCAAGCAGTTTCCAGCCTAAATCCAATGACTCTTCAATGCTGCGGTTGGTGTAAAATCCTTGATTAACATATTTTTCTTCGAACAAATCCGCAAAACGAGCGAATTTTTTATCCGTTTCAGATAATGCTGCCTCGCCCAAAACCGTTGATAATTCTTTGGCATCTTTACCATCCGCATAGGCAGAATAAATTTGGTTCATAGTAGAAGAATGGTCTCTTCTTGTCTTACCTTCACCTGTTCCCTTATCTTTCAAACGTGAAAGACTTGGTAAAATATCAATCGGCGGATTGATATTACGTTTATCTAAGTCACGTGACAAAATAATTTGGCCTTCAGTAATATAACCAGTCAAATCGGGAATTGGATGGGTTTTATCATTGTTAGGCATCGTTAGAATTGGTATTTGGGTAATTGACCCTTCACGATCCATTAAACGGCCCGCACGTTCATATATGCCTGCTAAATCGGTATATAAATAACCAGGATAGCCACCCCGTCCAGGAACTTCACGCCGTGCAGCCGAAACTTCACGTAGTGCTTCAGCATAATTTGTCATATCTGTCATAATAACCAGAACATGCATCCCTTTTTCAAAGGCTAAATATTCGGCCGTAGTCAATGCGACTTTAGGCGTTGCAATCCGTTCAATTGCTGGATCATTAGCCAAATTTAAAAACATCACTGAACGATCAATAGCCCCAGTTTTTCGGAACTCATTAATGAAAAACTCAGATTCCTCAAAAGGAATACCAATTGCAGCAAAAACGATCGCGAAATTTCCTTCTTGTCCAGGAACAGTTGCTTGACGTGCAATTTGTGCGGCAATTTCCTTATGTGGCAAACCCGAAGCAGAAAATATCGGTAATTTTTGTCCTCTGACTAACGTATTTAAATGGTCAATCGTTGAGATCCCTGTTTGAATAAATTCATCTGGGTAGTCCCGAGCCATAGGATTGATTGCTTCACCGTTTACATCTAATCTTTTTTCAGGAATGATTTTAGGCCCATCATCAATCGGTTCGCCTAAACCATCAAAGATGCGTCCCGTCATGTCTGGCGAAGCGCCTAGGGTTAGTCCTCTACCTAAAAAGCGCACGCTGCTATCTTCTGTACCTAAATTATTAGTCCCTTCAAATATCTGTACAACGGCTTTGTCTCCTGAGATCTCTAAAACCTGTCCTTGGCGAAGTTCGCCTGAATCCGTACGTATCTCAACAAATTCGTCGTATTTTACACCTTCAACGTTTTCAACCATCATTAAAGGTCCAGATATTTCTGATACGGAACGATACTCTTTTAGCATCAATCCATTCCTCCTTTCTCAACGATTTCTTGAATCGTTTGTTCAATATCATCGTGGATCGTATCTAGTTTATCTAATTCTTCTTCAGGAATGTATTTACTACGAGCGATCCGTTCTCTTAATTGAGTGGTGCCATCTATAATTTCATTATAATAAGCACCTAGCTTAATCGCTTCTTGCATTTTGTTATGGAAAGTTAAAATGTTGCGCAACAAACGATATTGCTTTGTTCGTGACGTGTAAGTATCCACATCGTCAAAAGCATCTTGTTGTAAGTAGTCTTGTCGCAATGAACGAGCAGTGTTCATCGTCACACGATCTTTTTGTGAAAGTGAATCTACCCCAACTAATTGGACAATTTCCTCTAAGCGACTTTCTTCTTGTAAAAGTGCCATCGCCTTATCTACCATTTTAGACCAATTGCTGCCCAAAATCGAATCCATGTAATCTTTTAATTGGTCATCATATAATGAATAAGATTCCGTCCAGCTAATCGCTGGGAAGTGACGTTTTTGTGATAATGATGCATCTAAATCCCAGAATACTTTAACAATACGTAGGGTATTTTGTGTTACTGGTTCGGAAATATCACCGCCAGCAGGAGACACCGCTCCAATTGCCGTAATACTACCTTCTCGCTCGTCATCTCCATCATTACCCAATACAGAAAATTTACCTGCACGTTCATAATATTCCGCAATCCGGCTGCCCAAATAAGCAGGGTAACCTTCATCGCCTGGAATTTCTTGCAAACGGCCACTCATTTCACGCAACGCTTCGGCCCAACGTGAAGTTGAGTCTGCCATAATAGCCACACTATAACCCATATCTTTATAGTATTCTGCGATGGTGATGCCGGTGTAAATCGAAGCTTCACGCGCAGATACTGGCATATTTGACGTATTTGCAATCAAAACCGTACGCTGCATAATTGATTCACCTGTTGCCGGATCAATTAATTCTGGAAACTCATCAATAACGTCTTTCGTTTCGTTTCCGCGTTCACCACAACCAACATAAACCACGATATCCACATCAGCCCATTTTGCAATTTGGTGCTGTACAATGGTTTTTCCGGCACCAAATGGCCCCGGAACAGCTGCTGATCCGCCTTTTGCAACAGGAAAGAAAGTGTCAATCACTCGTTGACCGGTCACTAAGGGTTCTCCAGGTGTCATCTTATTTTTATAAGGACGTGGTGTACGTATCGGCCATTTTTGCGTCATCGTAATATTTTTTTCACCGTTATCAGTTTCTAATACACAAACCGGTTCGGTAATCGTATAATTTCCTGCTTTAATATCTTTAATTGTCCCTTTTACATCATTAGAAATCATGACACGATGTTCAATCGCATTGGTTTCTTGTACGACCCCAATAATGTCTCCAGGGCCTACTTTTTCACCCGCTGATTTTTTAGGAACAAACGTCCATTTTTTTTCGCGATCAAGCGGATTAATTTCCGTTCCTCTTTCTAAAAAATCACTATCTGTTTGCTTCATGAAGGTATCCAAAGGCCGTTGAATCCCATCAAACATTTGACTTAAAAGTCCCGGTGCCAATTCCACAGATAAAGGTGCTCCTGTTGTTTCTACTGTCTCCCCAGGTCCAATACCCGCTGTTTCTTCATATACTTGAATGGAGGCAACGCCATTGTCTAATTCAATAATTTCTCCGATCAACCCTTTTTCACTTACTTTGCAGATTTCATTAATCTTAGCTTCCTGTAATCCGCTAGCAGTAACTAAAGGCCCGGAAACTTTTGTAATTGTTCCTATTGCCAAAAAATCTCCTCCTGCCTAACTGCAAATTGTTGTTCAATCATCTAAAATATTCATTCCAATCGCTTTTTCTACATTTTTGTGAATACGATCCATCCCAATTCCCAAACTTCCGGTACTACTTGGAATCGGAATAATTGCAGGGGTTGGCTGGTTGTCGTATTGAGCAATGGTATCTTCTAATTGTTCAGCTACCCGTTCAGTGATAAAAATCGTGCCATAATCATCCGCCATTTTTTTAATTTGCTGTTTGGCTTCTTCTAAATCTGTGACGGGAAAGACATCAATCCCTATCCCTTTGAAAGGCAAGATAGAATCCTTCCCGCCGAGCATACCTATTTTTTTATACATAACTTTCACGCACCCGACTTTGAAGTATCTCTTCTGGAACTTTATTAATTTTTCCCACTAGAATCATCCGTAGGTTTTTAATTTCAACTTCTTTTGCAAAAAGATAACCCATAATTGCTTGTGGACCAAAAGGCACCATTTTTTCTTCCCTAAACCGTTGCATCAAATAATTGTCTTTATTTAGATCCAATCCGGTTAGCGTTTTTCTCTGAGTAATTTCATCATAACTATCTTGAACCAAATGACTATAGTCGGTTTGCTCCATATAACTCATAAAGTTTTCAAGCGAATTATTGATTTCATCCACCATCTGTTGAGTGTTCAACGTACCGCCTTTTTGTAAAACAGCGCTAATGAAACCTTTTCTTTGTCCCATGAAATAACTTCTAAGCGTGGTTGAAATGTTAAACACATCAATATTCCTTTGATTTAACCGCTCAATATTCGGATTATTCATGCTTTTGCTAATTTTGACCATATGATCCCAATAATGATTATCAAAAATAATATCGACCGCTTGAATTTCCTCATAATCTTCAATATATTGGAAAACAGCTTGGATACATTGATTCATGATGGGATCTACTTGTTGACTTTTCCGAAGATTAACCAAATTCTTTAATACCGATAAAGGAACTGTCCCCATAGGCACTAGAAAATCAGAAAAATCTTCTTGTGTATATTCCTGTTTAACTAAGACTTTTAAGTTTTGATAATCATATTGCAGTGTCGTTAAATCAACGATACTTTTGACTGGTGTAACATTATAAACCAAATCAAAGGTCCGCTTTTTTTCAGCTATCAAGACTTTTTCAAAATCGCGAACTTCATCGTCATCTTCAATAAAATCGCCATAAGGGGTTTCTTGTAAGATTGGATAGATTTCTTCGGGCTCTGACACATTTAACATACGATCAAAAGTATTCTGACTTAGCAAGCGGCTTTCATAGGTTCGAATCCTAACATTAGCGGTGCTAAATTGAATATCGTCCATTTTGCCACCCCTTATTCTTCATCAAATATCAAGCTTAACAATTCGCCGCTTAACTCTTCTTCAGACGTGCTTAATATCGCTTCAAAAGTAAAATTATACTCAATCTCACCTTGTCGTAACAAAAATCCGCCACGTTTAGGAATCGTACGTTCCGATACAGACAAGTTCATCTCAGGCGCGGCCGCTTCTTGCCAAACTTTTTTATTTTCTTCTGTTGCGTAGTTTATACTGTCCTGACCTACTACCAACTCAACATCACCATTTAATTGCACTTGGTTGAGATTAGAGGATACATATTGATTAAAATCTTCTTCAGACATTGCCTTTATTTTCTTTAAGCTTTCCGCAAAAAGTTCTTCTAATAGCTGCTGTTTAGCAGCTAAGAGCTTACTGCGAGCTTTTACATGGATATCTGACACTTTCAAGCTTAAATTCGCCTGTTTCTCTTTTTCAAACTGTTTTAAGTTTTCTTCTGTTTGTCTTTCAATTTGATCTTTTTTATATTGTTCATTTTTCTCAATATCTTTTTGTGCTTTTTTTAAATATTGGTCTCGCTTTTTTTGTGCATCTTGGGTGATTTTATCTGTTAAATTTGTTATATCAGACATTTCATACCTCCTAATTCATCACGAGCAAGAAGGAAATAACAAAGCCTAATATCCCATACGTTTCCATCATTGCTACATAGACGATCCCTTTTGTCACGTGTTCTGGTTTTTTAGCTAAAATTTGCATTGCTGCAGCGGCTGCGCGACCTTGCCATTTTCCGGCCCAAATTGCTGTAAAGGCAATTGGTAAAGAAGCAATCAGCATGTAAAGACCCATTTGAAATGACATATCTGCTGACATTTGTAAAAAGATCATAAAAGAAATAACGAATCCATATAACCCTTGGGTCGCTGAAAGTAATTCTAAAATCAACGCTTGACCAAATTTTTCTGGTTGTTCTGCTGTTAAACCTGCTGCTGCTTCTGCTGTTAGACCAACACCGATTGTTGAACCAATACCGCCGCAAATCGTTGCCACGGCGATTCCTAGTGCTGCAAATATCATTCCGCCATTTTCGTAAAAGAAACTTATCCAATTTTCCATTTCCTATTCTTCCCCCTGCTGTTGTTTTTCTTCTGAGATAACTTGAACATATGATTCATTTGATTTGAATGGTTTAAACGCACGGCCACCGCCAGTATAAAATTTATTGAAAAATTCGAGGTATTGCAAACGAATACCGTGTACATAAGCACTCAAATAACTCAAGAAAATGTTTAAGCCGTGTAAACCAATAAATAGAACAATTCCGATCGTAAACCTAGCTGGCGTTGGCAAATAGCTTAGAATCAAATTAAAAGCCGCGCCAATACTACCACCAGCAACACCTAAGGCCATCAGACGTGTATAGCTGATCAGATCACTTAAATAGTTCGTTAGATCCATAATTGAATACAACCCAGATCCTATTTTGCCGACAAGTGTGTTACCGTCAAAACTACCACCGATCACGATCATTACTAAACTAATACTTAAGCAAACAATTCCGACAGTCTGTAAGGCTGTTTCAGGAACCAATACCATTCCCGCTGCAATCATGGCAACACTTATCAAAAAGAACATCCATGATCCAGCTTGAAATAAAGCTTTTATTTTTTCATTCTCACGTCGCCATAAGAGGTAAAATTTCAACCCTAGACCAAACATGATTTGAATAAAACCAAAAGCTACCGACATGACCAGAATCTCTGTAATATCTGAGTCTGTTGATAATAATTGGAAAGAAAACTGCTTTCCAAAAATATTCCCATAAACTAAGCCCCACATCATAGTTGGTACAGCACCAATTTGAAACATATTGATGTTTTGCTTCATGCCAGGTTTAAAGTGTAAAAAGCGTTTTGCTAGTGCAGCGGCTACAAATAAAAGTAGACCATAACCAAAGTCTGCGACCATTAACCCGAATGCCAAAGCATAAAATGGCATCATAAAGGGGGTAGGATCTAACTCCCAATATTGCGGCAAACTGTACATTTCTACTAAACCTTCAAACGGTTTGACAAGCTTATGATTTTTTAATAAAACTGGTGTATCACTGTATTCTTCTTCTTTTACTTCAGTGAACTCCAAGAAATAGTCTTCTCCAACAGCTTGACGAATCCGTTTGTCTAATTGCTCTGTTTGTTTTGTTGGCACCCAACCAGATAAATCCATCGTATAATCGGATTGCAATAAATACTGGTTAGATCTAACACGCACAAGTAAACTATCTAAATACTCCGCAACTAAGCCTAGGCTTTCATAATTATCCTTTTGGGCTTTTAAGTACGCTTTGATCGATTTTTCTTCTTCTGCTAATTTCTGTGATTTTTCTTTGACTTGTTTTAAATCTTCGGCTGGTTTATTTTCGTGTGGGTAATCATATTCTTGAAAACCAGCTGCACGTAGTATATCTTGTGCCTCCTCACGCTTTTCTTTTAGAAAAAGAACAAGAAGATAAGATGTCGTTGATGTTTGATGGATTGTTTCAAGATAAGAATTTTGTAGTTGCCCCATTTCCTCTTTCAAATGTTTAAGTTCAGGGTTGGGAACTGTGCCTAACAATCCTCGGGTCTCTTTAAATGTTTTTAAAATAGCAGGCTTTTCTTCAAAGTACTGCCATTTATTCAGTTCGTCTTCTTGAGCAGATAGCTCTTGTCTTTCTTGTTCAATTGTACGTAACCGTTTATCTTGTTTTCTTAAATCAGAGTAAACTTTCTGCCAATCAAATGTGTGGGCATGTTCTGAAAGTTCCCTGAGCGTATAATGGCGTAATGGCTGCCGCAGTGCTTGGATCATACCAGGCTTTTCTACGTATTGGTCCAAAAAGCTGCGTGCCCACGAAACGTTACCGATTTGATTTTCAACTTTATCTGTTTCAGGGTGCTCTTCCATCTGGCTAAAAAAAGAACTTGCTTCTTTGTTAAATTTATCAGCTGAAAAAAGCTCTATTTGCTGGAAATCTTGCAATTGTTCCATTACGGCATCTTGATCATTGTAAAAAGTGATCAAATTGAATCTTTGCATTTGTTCAATTGCCATATTCATTCACAACCTTATTTATAATGATGCCAAGCGCCTTTTCACGCATTTCTGGTGAAATCGTCTGTAATTGTTCGACGTCTTTTTGCGTTTGGTCAAATAACGGTTCTTTAATGCTGCGGAATTCTTCATCGAACTTTTCACGAATTTCTTGTTTACGCTTTTCTTCGTTTTCATCTTGTTCTTCTTGAAAACGAGCGATTCTTTTATCGCTTTCTTGTTGGTCCTTACGTGCTTGTTCTTTTACTTCATTAAGCATTTCATCCGCCTGCTCTTCTGCTTTAGCTAATTGCTGAATCGCATCAACACTCATTTGTCACACTCCTTTTTTTGGTTTTGGCAAAGCCCTAAAAAAATCCTCTACTTAGCTAAGAGGATAATGAAACGGTCTTTTATTGCATTAATTTAACCAAAGGATAACCTGCTAACTTATTTAAAAATAATTGCTCGCTCTCATTAAGTAGGATATACATATTATCTTTGACTTTTTTTGATTCGCCTGAAGATGGAAAAACATGTTCTGCTAAGTTTCGAAGTTGAACGCAAGAGTGCTTTCCTTCAATTGCATAATAAACATCGATCATAAAAATATTTTCAATTGGTTTAGCTAATCTGAAACCGCCGCCTTTACTAGAGGTAGATGTAACCACACCGCCTAGCACCAATTTACGTAATATTTTTTTCAGATACGAATCAGAAACGCCTAATTGTTCACTGATTCGATAACTTTTTACGGAGCTATCTCCTTCTTCTTTTGCTAAAATAAGAAGAATACATACTGCTTCTTCCAGGCTTTTTTTTAACCTCATGACCATTTCTCCTTTGAAGGACAAATAATATCCACAAATAATTGTAGCAAAAATAAATAACATCAGCAAGGATGACGCAAGGTATTCCAATTTTTTACACACTTATGAAGATAATGTGAACTATTCATTTAAGCAATAAAAAAAACGAAAGACATTAAAAACCTGCCTTCCGTTTTTTCCAACAAATTAGTTTTAATAAATGAATGTATAGCAAGTCACATACTAATTAAGTGAACACGCACCATATTTTCATGCATCGATAAATCCTCCACCACTGTCTGATAAGATAACGTCCGCGGTAATTCTACCGTATAAACGTTAGTGTAGATTCTACTATCTCCTCTTTTTTTCACTTCAAAATCAACGTCTTTTACATCAATGTCTTTATCTTTAAAATAATCCGCGATAAACTCTTTGGTCGTTGCCTTATGCACAAAACTAATCTCAATTTTTTTTAAGGTAGGAATATTGATCACTCGTTTTAGCACGGACAACACTAGCATTATTCCAATAAAGCCAACAATTGCAATCCGATAATTTCCCATACCAATAGCTAGCCCCAAACCAGCAACCGTCCACAATGAAGCTGCAGTCGTCAATCCACGAACTACCTGTTTGGTAACAACAATCGTTCCGGCACCTAAAAAGCCAATACCACTCACTACTTGTGCAATCAAACGTGCTTCATCAGCCCGGATTACACCCGCAAATTCAGGGTTGTTTTTAGCAATTTCCAATGCAGTATAGGTGATTTCTTTTTGAATCATTGCGATGAGTGCGGCTCCAATACAAACTAAAATATGTGTACGAATTCCAGCAGGTCTATTTTTAAATTCGCGGTCAAATCCGATAAACCCTGAAAAAACAGCTGCTAATAACATACGTAAACAAATTTCATAAATTGACAAATTGCCTATCAATAGAGTGTGCCTCCTTCCATTTAAAAAATCCGAATGGTTTTTTTAGAATCATTCGGATCAAGCTATTCATTGAAAACATAAATTTATCCTTCAGTGCTTTGCCAAGCGTTCATGCCGCCTTGGATATTGACAACATCATAATCCAAACTTACTAAGTAATCACAAGCACGGGCATTTCTTATACCGGCTTTGCTGATGACATAGTAGGTTTTATTTTTAGGTAGATTTTCAGCTTCAGTCACAAATTCACCAATTGGCAAATTAATGGCCCCGTCAATATGATTTTTTTCAAAGTCCTCTTTTTCTTGCACATCTAGGATCGTAATCGATTCATTTCGCAATTTTTCTGCTAATTCACCCACGGTAATCGAAGGATACATCACAAACGCTCCTTATTTATTTCTTCTCTTTTGATAGTAGTCGAATCTACAAAGTTTGTCAAAAATTATACGTTTGTATGTGTCAAATTTTTTGAGGTTGAATAAAAAATGACCTTTGGGACAGACACTTTTTGTATTTTTTTACCTCACGTTCGTTCGGTTAGACCTCATGATATCTAACAAAAACAAGTTTTTATTAGATATAATTCGGTGTCGTTATTAATTGCTCCAATCCTTTGGCGAATTGGCCTAAAGGGGCACTTTTAGCTTTTCCTTCACCAATTTGGCCCTTAAATGCCCCTTCATGCGTTTGAAAGTTAGGCTTTTTCTGTACCCAACGTTTCATGGCTTTCCAACGCTTTTCCTGGGCGAGTACATCATTCGGTAAGGCTTCATATTGGTTCAACCAACCGTCAAATTCTTGGTTTCTTAAACTATCAATGACACGCATCATGGCCTGCGCCCCTGTTTTTGTCCATAAACGACCTTGGCGCTTCATCCGGTAGGTCATCTTCCGATGGGTACTTTCGATTGTGCCAATACAAGCTTTGGGATCCACGATTCCTCGGGCTTTCCGAGGTTTTAAATACGGCCAATTCCTTTGAAGATAATGATGGAGTAAGCGCAATTGTTCCAAGGATTCGGCTTCCTTTTCTTCGATCAAACTTTCCGAGGTATCTAAGACAAGCTGGACCTCTTGCCAATCATAATGTTGGATCGCCTGGATCATCCGATTTTGAAGTTGCGGGACAAAAGACAGGCGTTCTTTGATTTTCCGATGGACATGATACCGATCACGAAAGTGTTCATGACGTAAACAGCCTAAGGAAAGTTCATCAAACACAGCTTTTTCATAGCCTGAACCTCCATCACTATTGGAAACGACAACGGTATTTGTTAGATCATAATGCGCTTGAATATAGTTCATTATTTCTTTTTGCGCTTGTTGTCGATTGAGATGACTGACAAAGTGAGGAGCGATCATTTCCGAGCGATGCCCGACTTTCTGGCTCCCTTCACTTACTTGAAAACGATGGATTTCCAGCGACTGCTTCTTCTGACCGCCAATCTTCACTCCGTCGCCTTCTAGATATAAGTAGGGCACTTTTTTCTTAGAAATGTCCCCTCGTAACGACTTTCATGGGTACTTCGTGTCTGAACCAGTTCTCCGGTTTTGACCACCAGTTGTTGCACATTTTGATGGCTCATACGCCAAGAAGTCAAACAGTCGATCGCTTGGGAGACGTGACGGTAGACCATCGTTGTCCCCAATTGGGAAACGTTGCGTAGCACAAGAGAGCTATAACGGAGGCTCTTCCGAATACCCAGAAATTCATCCAAAGGATAACGAATTTCATTGGCTTGATTTTTCATTCGGCGGCGAACATAGGTCACGGTGCCAAATAAGAAAGTCACCGTTCGTTCACTTTTACGGTCCACTTGAAAGCCTTCCTTTTTGCATTGGGCCGAAACCTCCGCATCGAGAATTTGGAAGGCAAGTTGTGTTATCGTCGCTAGGAGTTGGGCAAAAAAGACCATCATGGCTTTTTCTCTTGCTAAAAAATTCGTTTCCTTCTTCATTACTTCAACTAAATCTGTTACAATAGACTCCATAAGAAACCGCCTCTGTTATTAGTGCCTGTCACAGCCCAATAACTAGAGTAACGGTTTCTTTTTTATTCGTCTAGCATTAACCTCAATAAATTTTACACTTAGTATACGTTTTCAGGCGCTTTCTTTTTTAAAGGGAATAACAAACGCAAACCGTTAAATAGTACCAGCAACGTGCTCCCTTCATGAGCTAAAACCCCTAGGCCGATATCCATCTTCCCGACAATATTTAACACACTGAGTAATAAGACAACACCCATTGCAAAAATAATATTTTGCCAAATAATTTTATCTAGCTTTTTGGATAATTTATACGCATATTCAAATTTTAAAAGATCATTTTGCATAATAACCGCGTCTGCAACATCAATCGCAACGTCTGTGCCATCCCCCATAGCAAAACCTATATCAGCTTTTACTAGCGCAGGAGCGTCATTAATACCGTCTCCTATCATGGCCGTTTTTCCATACTTATTTTGTAAAGATGTGATCGCTTCTGCTTTATTTTCCGGTAGGACATTACTATAAACGTCATCAATACCTAACGCATGAGCGACAGCTTCACCCGTTGTTTTCGCATCTCCTGTAATCATTAAAGTATTGACCTGTTGTTTTTTCAGATAAGCAATCGCCTCTGCTGCTTTTTCATCGGCTTTATCCATGAGTGCGATAAGCGCCACAGCCTCTTCATCTTCACTAAAATAAATGACGGTTTTACCTGCTGAAGCAAATTCTTTAGTTTTTGCTTGAATATCATCAGAAACATTATCAAACAAACTAGGTTTACCGATTCGATAATGTTTTCCTTCATATTCAGCAACGATTCCTTGACCAATTTCATTGGTCACGTCCATTTCAAGTGATTGTAATTCTCCATATTCCTCTAAAATCGCCGTAGCTAATGGGTGGTTCGCACTTTCTTCCATTGTAGCAATAATCTGCTGCCACTTGATTTGTTTCGCTTTATCTTTATAAAAAGAGTCAGTAACTACTGGTTTACCTTTTGTTAGTGTTCCCGTTTTATCAAAAGCCACCGCTTTAATAGACGACAAATTGGCAAGATAAGCGCCACCCTTAAATAAAATACCTTTTTTAGCTAAATTTGAAATAGCCGATAAAGTGGCTGGTACCGCACTAACAGCAAGCGCGCAAGGCGAAGCTGTAATTAACAAAACAATTCCGCGATAAATACTCATCTCCCAACTCCAATTAAATAATACAGGCATGATTAATACGAATACAGGTACGATGAATAAAACACTTTTGACATAAATTGGTTCAATTTTTTTAATTTTTGTTGCCGCTTTTGGCAAATTATTTCGCGATTGCTCTACTAATCGTAGAATATCAGCAAACACTGTTTCTGAAGAATCTTTTGTCACTTGCATGACAAACGTCCCTTGACCATTAATGGTACTGGCAAAAACTTCCTCTTCCTCCAGCTTTTCTTTTGGCATACTTTCACCATTAATAGAAGATTCATCAATCGTCGTATGTCCCTTGATAATAAAACCGTCTGTTGCGATTTGGTCTCCAGGTAAAACTTTCAGTTGATCGCCGACATTCACTTCTTGCACGTTAACCATCTTCGTCGAACCATCTGATTGTAGTAGACGTGCTTGAGTAGGATTCATTTGTAACAAGTTCGTGATTTCTTTTTGACTTTTTCCCTCAGCAAATTCTTCAAGAAAATGAGCCCCTGCAAAAATCAAAATCAACAAAGCACTTTCATCAAAACTTCCTATAGCCATAGCTCCTAAAACGGCTAATGTCATTAGTAGATGCACATTAGGATGAAACTTATTTTTTTCTTTTGTATCTGTTATCGTTTCGACGATACCTTCAATTATCACATGAAAGCCAGCCAAAACAACCGCAACTCCAAATAGAAAATTAGAAACTAATGTTGAAAATGGGCCAAATAATGCTAATAAATAAGCAACGACGCCTATAAAATACATAGGGATTTCGCCAGGCAAGTGACCCGCATGTTCATGCGTGTTTGATTGATAGTCATCAGATTCATGTTCAGCCGTACGATATGTCTTATCCATATTCATGTATCTCCTTATTATTATTTATTCAAATAGTCAGCAAGCGCTTATATGAATATATAATCATTTGTTTAATTTTAGTTTACATGAATATCCGTTCATTTGTCAAGCGAATTCCCATTGAATTCCTAAAAAACTCTTATGATGTTAGGACTTAAGTTAATACCTTTTTGTGCATAAATTATTTGGACAACCCCCCCAGTGAAGCTTTAAGTGTAAAACTGATTGAACGTAAGAAGCTTACTTATTCGTTTCTTTTTATCGTTTATAATAGAATATAAATATACGAGTTATTCACTTTCTGGAAAATAAGATTAAGGAGAGGTAGTCATGATTCATGAAGTAGATAAAAATTATTTAAAACGTTGTGTAGAACTAGCTGAGATTGCACTAATGAATGGCGATGCACCATTTGGATCGATATTAGTGTCACAAGAAGGTAAAATTTTATTTGAGGATCATAATAAAATTGCCAGCGGAGATAACACCCGCCATCCTGAATTTGAAATAGCACGATGGGCCGCAAATCATTTAAACGAAGCCGAACGCAGAGAAGCTGTCGTCTATACTTCTGGTGAACATTGCTCCATGTGCGCTTCAGCACATGGACTTGTAGGTCTCGGATGAATCGTATATGCCAGTTCGATCGAACAGTTAAAAAAATGGAATAAAGAAATGGGAATTGAAAATGGACGTTTAAAGGGGCTTTCGATTCAAGAAGTTATTAAGAATACTAAAGTAGACGGACCAGATGAAATTCTTTCAGAAAAAGTACGGATGTTACATTACAGATATCACAATAAAGAAACAAAATAATAAAAAAAGATGAGATACCAATTCTATGGCTTCTCATCTTTTTTACATTCATAATGTTTTCAATCAAACAGATTTCACTGCATCATTAATCGGTTCATTACCTGACAACACTTCAAATTCTTTATGAATAGTTGAATCATTTTCCAAAGAAGCCAATATGGTTTGAGCAACATCTTGCCGTGGCACTTCGCCATGTCTATTCCCCATGCCAACTTTGATTTTGCCAGTACCTTCTTCATCAGTCAGTGTGCCTGGATGGATAATTGTCCAGTCAAGTTCCGTACGATTTTTCAACCATTCATCCGCATAGTTTTTGGCGATCGTATAAATCTTCAACGGCCAGTCATTTTCGATCCCTTTAGCCATTTGCTTTCGTCCGGTACGGAAGGTACTTACCATCACAAAACGTTTAACGTTTGCTTTTTCAGCAGCTGTCATTATTTTTATCGCACCATCTAAATCAACCATGACCGTCTTATCTAAGCCACTGCCACCTGCACCTGCGCTAAAAATGACCGCCTTAACGTCGTTCATTGCTTCAGCAAATTCTTCAATAGAATTATGAACAATATCCAAAACTGTAGTTTCAATGCCTCGCTTATCAAAGAATGCCTTTTGCCCAGGATCACGAATGACAGCTTTTTCTTCAATATCCGTGTGATCTTGCGTCAAATCTGCGAAGTGTTTCGCCACTTTGCCATTAGCTCCAACAACAAGTACTTTCATATATAAGCTCCTTTCTCTGAACTTTTCGTATTTTATACTAGTATATCACCTGCTTTATCATTCGTACAAACTTAGCTATTCATTTTCCTCGACTTCAATATTTCCCACTCTTTGGTTGTAGTAATCTTCATAATCCTCTTTTAATATTTTATGCAAAGGTTCGATATGATTAAAGTCGTATCCTTCTTTCTTTTTCTGCACGTACCAATCAAATAGAATATCTTCCCCATTTCGTAATATCACCAACAAGCGATCTTTTTCAGACATGTCAAAATTTTCAATAGAGTAGGAACATTCTTGTAACGCATCAATAACTAACTGATTTTCTAAAAATTCAAGATAAGAATCTAATACATCGCCTTTTCTTTTAAAATCGACTAGCTTCTCCTGTTCCTCAACCGATTGTTCAAACATATTTGCTATCTTATCTTCAATTTTTCCCATTTGACTATAAAATTCATCTCGTCTTTTTTCCAAGGCATCAATTCTTTGTTTCGTATCCTCTTTTCTTAATTCATATCTTCTCATCATAGTTCCTCCATTCCAATTTTGTTTTTGACAAACGTACGTTCGCTTTTAAGAACAAACTAATCATAGCATTGTCGTTCTCTATTGTCAACGAACTTTTTTATCATTGTTCCTTTTAAAGAACAATGTTATAATAAGTAAAGAAGAACTGGGGGAGTATTAATTGAAAACAAACGATGAAATAATGAATGTTCTTGAACAACTAAAAAAAGAAAACAATCTTTCAATCAGTGAGATCGCACGACGTGTAGGTATGGCAAAATCTGCTGTTTCTAAGTATTTCAATCGCACACGCAAGTTTCCTTTAAATCGCATTGAAGATTTCGCTCGAGCAATGAACGTCAGTCCAGAATATATTTTAGGTTATGACAAGGGGTATATTTATTCCAAAGAAGTTGCAAATATCCCTGTTATTCAGTCACTTTCTACTGAGTCTACTATCGTGGCTGAGCCCAATGCAGAAACTTATTATCCTACAGCTTCTTTCGGTTTGCCTGCAGGAGAACTATTTTATTTTAAAATGACAGATATCAGTATGGAACCAGCCATCCCTGAACACGCAACCGTTCTGCTTAAAGTTCAAAATGACGTTTCAGATGAACAAATCGCTGCAGTAACATTAGATGACGACCCCACACTACTTTTAAAAAAAGTAAAAAAGCAGGATGATTTTATCCTTTTACTTGCAGAAAACCCTGATTACGCACCGATTATTGTTACTCAAAAGAACTCCATCAAAATCATTGGAAAAGCAATTCGGGTAAGCTACGACCTTTGAGAAAAGTAGACTATTGTCTGCTTGATAACAATGTCAAGAAAGTATTTTGCGAGAAAAAACATTGCAAGGAGTAACTACCTTGCAATGTTTTGAGTGATATTTACATGAGGCCACTAAAAAATATTGTCTTCCTGAATATATTTATCTGATTGCTTACTACACAGACGTAAATATATTTTCATTCTACTCACATATCGGCAATACGTATCCCTTTACCAAAAACTGATTCCCAGTCAGATTTAAATGCTTCCAATGTTTGTTCTGTCAACGGGTGTACAGACATATTATTTAGCAAATCTAAAGTAACAGCTATGTTCTCTGCTCCGGCTTTAAGCGCCTTTTCAATGTCATTATTATTTTTCAAAGAAGCAGCACAAACTTTGCAATTGATTTCTCTTTCGTTAAATGCTTTTTTTATTTCTTTTACTACCTTAACGCCAGAGGATCCTAGTTTATCTAATCTACTTACATAAACCGCTACATAATCTGCCCCAGCTTCAGCAGCTAGCATTGCTTGATTAAACGTATAAATTGCAGTACATGAAGTTCTAATGCCTTGCGTTTTTAATTTCTTTATTGCCTTTAACCCCTCTCGACAAGCAGGAATCTTAACAAATGTATTTCCTGGCACTAGTTTAACTACTTTTTCAGCATCTTCTACCATTTCTTCTGCCGTATCTCCCATAGCCTCTAAAAAAAATGGTAGCTCACAACCAATAACTTCTCTAATCATTAATGCATTTTCTATAAAGGAAACATTTTTCCCTTGTAAATCTTTCGCTGCAATTGTTGGATTCATACTAACAGAGTTAATAGGAAAAACTCCCAGTGCTTGCTTCACCATATCTAAACTTCCCGTATCTAAACAATATTCCATATTTATTCCTCCAATTTTTTAATTTAATATTCCTATTGCACCTAATAAAATTCCTATCACCATAATTCCAATAATTTGAAACAATATATTTACTTGTTTTTTATTCAAATAATAAAGTAGAAATGTTGTAAGTAATGGCAATAAACTAGGCATAATCTCATCCAAAGAATCTTGTAACTTAACGGCAGATTCGCCAACACCTAACGTAATGGGTGTAGCCATGGTCACAGTCGATGCAATCATAGAACCGATTACCATTAATCCCACTATTCCCATGCTTAACATTAGCTTATTCATAATACCTGAGTTAGAAATTTTAGTAACAAGATCATTCCCTAATTCATAGCCATATTTCACTCCCAAGAATCGAATTGAAAATGTTGGGATATTATAAATCAATAAAAATAGGATTGGTCCAAGAGGATTACCATTTTTACAAAAGCTCGCAGCAATTCCTGTTGCAATTAATCTTAGTGTGCCAAAAATTAAAGAGTCTCCAACACCTGCCAATGGTCCCATTAAAGCAACTTTCATTGCATTAATTGAGGATGTATCAAAATCAGGATTATTTGCATTTTCTTCTTCCATCGCTGCAGTTATCCCAAAAATAAGGGGATGAAAAACTGCTTGACAATTATAAAATTCTAAATGTCTTTCATAACCTTTAATTCTATCTTTTTTGTCTGGATACAATTTATTTATTACCGGTATCATTGAATAGGCAAATGACATATGTTGTTGTCTTTCGTAATGCCATGCGTGTGAAGTAGTAAAACTACGCCAAAACCCTTGTTTTAATTGTTTTTTTGTTAATTTAGCTTCAGAATTAGAAGTCACTTATATCATCTCCTTCAGATATATCATCTTTTTTATTTTTAAATTCGTCGGAAATAAGTAGCGTACCAACAATCGATAACGCAACAATAAGTACCCCTATTGCTGAAATTTCTAAAAAAGCAGTCAGAAAGAAACCAAGCATCAAAAAAACAACAATTTTCTTTGATAAAATCATAGACATTAATTGTGCAAAACCAAGCGCTGGTAAGATCCCTGCAGCAATCGTTAACCCGTTAGAGAGCCAATCTGGTATTGAATTAACAACGCTCGACATAACATCATTTCCAAGGTAATAGGCTAAAAAAGCAATTATTGCAAAAGCAATATAATTCATGAATCCAGTTCCTAGAAATGTTCTTTCTACTCCTTTATATTTACCATTTTTAGCATATTTATCTACAAATTTTGCTATTAAGGGATTAATAACCCCATAAAACAGGTTCACGACAAATGCAGAAAGCAAAGCTGTTGGCATCGCAATAGCCACGGCGGTATCCACCCCAGTATTAGCAGAAAGTGCAAAAGCTGTACCAAGCACTGACCCCACTATCATATCTGGCGGAACTGCTGCACCAATCATAACTGATCCCATGAAGACTAATTCCAATTGAAACCCAATTATTACTCCAGTTGTTAGATCCCCAAATAAAAGCCCTACTAGAGCGCCTAAAAAAATGGGTCTACCAGTCATAGCTGTACCAATAAAAAACTCTGCCTTTCCTATAAATACGGCTAAGGCTACGTATAAAGCTTGAACCATTTTTATCCTCCTCTATTGTACGTTATATTCAAAGTACATTTTTTAAATTCACTTTTTTATCTCCAGGCACTTGCCTAATTTCAACCTCAATATTATTTTGAATCATTTCTTCCAATAGCCTTTCCTCTTTTGGTAGCAAATGAACCGCTTTGCTAATTTTCCTGGTGCCTTTTTTGGCCTTTAATCCTCCCAGATTAAGTGATTTTAACTTAGGATAACCTTGAGTTAATTTATAAGCATCCTCCACCGATTCCACAACAATAAATAATTTATATTTATCTGTTACACCACTTTTTAAAGCAGCAATTGAGTCTTCAATATTTTTGATAACTAATTTTACTCCTTGTGGTTTCGCCAATTTGATAGTGGTCTTACGCACGTCATTTTGGGGCACATCATCATTAGCGATTAAAATACAATCCGCACCTAAATTTTGCGTCCAGGAAAAGGCCACCTGCCCATGAAGTAATCTATGATCTACACGAGTTAATAAAATCATGCCACTTTCCTCCTTAAAATTCCTCTTCTTCTATTTCTTCATCAAAACTTTCATTACAAAATTGAATGGCCTCTTTAGACTTGCGGAGTGTCTGCAAAATGAGATCCGCAAGTGCTTTAGCGCTTGCAAATTGTGCTGAGAATTCAATTAAAAACGGTAAATTTAAACCTGCTACTAAATAAAAATCAGGTCTTTTAATATAGCGTAAAAATTCATTGTTCACACTTCCACCAAATAGGTCTGTTACAACAATCAACTCTTTCTCACTATTTTCTTTCATCAGTTGATCGACTGTTTGCTTTAAGTCAAAGCCTTCTGTTGTGTAGCAGTCTAATGCGCTGATAGCGTTATTCTTACCACAAATTAATTCCAATGAACTTAAAATACCTGAAGCAAATTTCCCATGTGAAGCTAATATGATTTTTCTTTCCAACCTTTTCACCTCTCTTACACCTTTATAAAAGCAAGACGCATGCCAAGTTTAGTGGCATGCGTCTTATCTAATTAAAATTCTTCATCCATAGTTAATTCGTCAAGGTTTTTAAATAATACGTCAAATATATAAGCAATCTCTGAAGTAGGTATTTTGACACTATAATCTTTTTCAATCACACTAAAGGCAAATTTGATTTGTTGCAGCGTTTTACTTTGACACTGATATAATTCTTCATAGCCTTCATAGGTGTCGATTGGCATATTACGTATCAATCGCTCAATCAAACAACTGACGTGAACATATAAAGCGACGCGTTTCGCGTTGCTAATGGTAATATGCGCAATTTGCTCGAGATCTCGCATAAATAAATCAACCTCGCGCATCACTTTTTCTGTATCAAGGATTGTCACAGAATCAATCACCTTTTCCAAAGAAAAATTACGAACTAAGTTTTCATTGAAACGTTTATTTTCTTCTGGTTCCATGACATCAACTAACCACTTATTTAGTTGCTGACTTTCTTTGCCTGAAATTAATTCTTCCAATGAAAGGTAAGGAATCCCTTCAATGCGTGGATTAGCTGTCCCAATAATGCCTAGACAATCGTACATTGAAAAAATCGTTTCATTTTGTTTCTTATCTTTAAGCAGTTGATACTCATAAGGAAAAATTTTCAACTCACAACTGGTAGGCAAGCTTTTTTCCAATAAATGGGAAATTTGTGTCGCCGTTCCTATACCCGTAAAACAAGTCGTAACCAAAGCCTTTATTTTATTGGCTTCTGGATAAACAATTTCCCAATCAAGCGGCGTTTGTTTAGCTGATTGATCAACCATTTCTTGTAAAGAAAGATCTTTTTGCAACTGCTCACCCATAGAAATTGCCAAAGGAGTCGTAACATTGTTCATAATCACAATTGGTGTGGTAATTTGTTTGGGAAAATATTGGTAAATTTCTTTTAATGAACCCATATCAACTAAAATGACTAAGCCATTTGATACATCATTGTGCTCAGTATAATCTAAGATTTCTTCAGCGATTTGCTGAGGCGTTACATCTAAAGGCATGTCAAAGGACTCAAAAATGTCTTTATTTAAAAAACGATTCGTAACATTGGCAATACTGCTGGCAGTAGCATAGCCATGAGCCACAATGATTGCTTTGGGAATGCCGATCTCTTTCGTCCAATCTGCACGTTTAAGGTAAACAGCAAGAATGATTTTATCCATTGAAGAGATTTCTAAATCAAGCTTAGGCTGACACAGTTCTAAGATCCGTTCAACGTAACGATAACTAGCCGGGTAGGCGCGTTCGATTTGTTGCTCTAATTTGTTAATTACTCAAGTTTCGCACATGTAAAATGATATTAAACAACGGTCTTATCAACTCTTAGGTCGAAAAAAGTCCTGATATTGACTGCCTACCTTTTTATACAAAAAGAACTCCTTTTGTTTTATAATTGATTTAACCACAAACCAAAAACAAAGGAGTTCTTGCCTTTATGGTACACTTAAAAGCTATTAAAAATCAATTACCGAATGAAATAAAAGCCCTTTTTTCTGAATTAAAAGTCACGCAATTTTTAAAACAAGCCCATATGGAAAAGCAAAAAGGGTATTCGGTGGCTATTCTATTCACTTTTCTCTTTAGCCTCGTCTTTAAAGGAAAATCCTTAAACCAAGTTCTCAGTGGGCGGGAAAGCGACCAATACATGAAAAAAGATACCGTGTATCGATGGATGAACAATCCCCATAACAACTGGCGTCTGTTTTTACTTCGGTTTAGTGCGTCTGTCATCGAAAAGCTCCATTCTTTAACGGATACGAAAACCCATATTCGGACGTTGATCTTGGATGATTCGACGTTTTATCGTAATCGAAGCCAAGAGGTACCAGGCTTAGCTCGTCTTTGGGATCATGCGCTCAAACAAGGATACAAAGGGTATCGTATGCTTACTTTAGGGTTCTCCGATGGCTATTCTTTCATTCCGATTGATTTCGGGTTACTATCCGGTAAGAAAAAAGTGAACCAAACAATAGCAGAAAAAGATCAACGAACCGTAGGAGCCAAACGATTCAACGAATCAAGTCGTAAAATGCCCGAAGTGGCACTTGAGATGGTTCAACGCGCCTTGAACCAAGGGATTTACGCCACCCATGTGTTGATGGATAAATGGTTTACTTCCCCTAAAATGATAGACCAATTACACGATATGGGGATTCACACCATTGGGATGGTGAAAAATGGAAAAACCAAATACCTTTTTCATCAACGTTTATACAAGCTGGAAGAACTTTATGCCAAATCTACGAAAGAATATACACAAGAAGCGATTATTTCCTCGATTGTGGTGAAACCAAGCTCCGGCAAAAATCCCGTGAAAATCGTTTTTGTCAAAAATCACAATAAGAAAAGTGCTTGGTTGGCGATTATGACCGATGATCTGGATTTATCTTCCCAAGAAATGGTCAAAACATACTCGGCGAGATGGGACATCGAGACATTTTTTAAGGCATCGAAATCATTGCTTCATCTGACTAAAGAAACACAAACGCGACATTATCAAGCCTTAATTTGTCACACCACCATTGTGTTCACACGGTATATTTTATTAAGCTGGCAGCAGCGCTGTGCCAATGATGAGCGGACCTTAGGTGGCTTATTTTATGAACTGGGCGATCAAATAAAAGAACTCGATTGGTCCGCTGCTCTTATCGAATTAGTACATATTATTCAAGCGGTAAGTGAAGAATCAGGAAGCCAATTACAAGATTTTATTACAAGTCAACTCCAACACTGGGTGGATACTCTGCCCCGTTATATCAAGGCTTATCTCCCAGATTTGGTGTGCGAAACTTGAGTTAATTAGTTGATTAATTTGCTGATCTTCCGGTAACCATCGGCTATTTCCTCTTTGAAACAAATAGTAACTAATCGCATATACGCTATTGCCGTCAAAACGAATTTGATAGGAAGCTTCCATCTGCTTAAAGGTATCTCTGATATATTGGGTCAAATAAATTAAGGTTTCATGTTTTTTCTGCCGATCTGTTTCAAATAAAAGAAAATCAAAAAGACGATCCACTTCCACTTTTAATTGGTCTTCACAGTTTTCTAGATGTTCATCGTTTTGCTGAAATTCTGTGAGCATTCGTTCAAAAGAAGTGAGTACTCTTTGCTGCTGCGGTTGATTTCTTCTTGTTAGTTGCTCCATTGTTACATGTTCATCCAAAAGAACATCTTTTTGTATAAACGACTGAATACTAGCACTAGACGCATTTAAAATTGTCTCAGGCAAATGATAGATGGTTATTTTGATCCTCTCATTTTGCTTTTGTTCAGAAAATGCGTTAGCAATTGTTACCTTAATGCTACTCTTTAATTCCCCAATATTTCCTTTAAATTCTGCATTTGTTAATAGCGTCAATACTTGCCCAGTTACCTTGAGTGGACGCCGAATTTTGTTGTATTCAGCCAGTAAAAATGAATAAACGAGTTCCAAACGCTCCATTCGGCTTCTTTCCATTAAAGAAGGTAATTCAATCTGGATTGGGATTCTGCGAATAAAAGTTGTTAAAAAACTACTTTCAAGACTTTCCGTTGTCGCAAAGAAAATCCGAGCATTAATAGGGATGGAGTGATTGGTTTCACCCATGCGATAAATAATCCCTTGATCCAAAAAAGTAAATAACTTTTCTTGCCCTTCAGCGTTCAACCGATGAACTTCGTCTAAAAAAAGAATTCCATTATTTGCCGCTTCAAAAGCGCCTTTTTTATCTTCTTGCGCGCCAGTAAATGCGCCTTTAACATGGCCAAATAAATTACTTGTTAATAACTCAGGATTATTGGCATATTGAGCACAGTTAATTGTCACAAAAGGGGCGTCATCTTTAATCAATTCATTTTCTAAGCAATATTGGTAAATTAGGCGTACTAAAAAGCTTTTACCTGTCCCACTGTCACCAGTAATTAATGCAGGCAGCCCCCCATCAGGGTAAAATAACGCCGCTTTTACTTGTTCAATGGAACGGTTTAAACTTTGATTGTGCCCAATTAATAAAGAAAATAAATCTTTTTCTTGTTCAAATAGCGGTTGTTCTTCTTTTATTTCGTTTGTGCTCTGATAGTTTGTATATTTTAAAGGAAAAAATTGTTGATCAAATGCTGCTTTATGAAAGTAATAAACGGGTCGTGAATTTATTTTAATTAGCTTTTCTTCGTCATTTAGTTGATTCAGATAATGACTAATTGTATTTCTTTTTACTCCAAATACTTCTGCTAGTTTTTTGGCAGTGAACAATTCATCCAAAACGTCTAAATCAAGGAATGCTGTTTGATTTTCTATATAAGTTAGTAATTCTTCTTTCAAAATCTCCACCTTCTGAACCAAATTTAAAAATTGATCGCAACATTATATTTTGTTAACGTTATCAATTTTACTATTGATAATACCACATTAAAGTCATAAAAAGCATAATAATATTTTTCAGATTCACGAAGTATTGAATAATTTTAGTTATTTTCTTTCAAGGATCCTAAGTGTAAAATTTATTGAGGTTATCCCTAGACGAATAAAAAAGAAACCGTTACTCTATTCATTGGGCTTACAGGCACTAATGAATAAAGGCGGTTTCTTATGGAATCTATTGTAACAGATTTAGTTGAAGTAATGAAGAAGGAAACGATTTGAATTTACCCAAAATCTGAAGGGCCTATCCAATAAAAGAAAACTGCGCCGTTATCCCCAGTGGGAAACTGGGCAACGGCGCGGTTTTTCTTTATCCACAAGGCCAATCTGTGGACACAAAAAGCCTTCCGCTATGGTATTATTAAGTTGCACCAAAACAAACCATAAATAACGAAAAGCTAGGTGTATTATACCATGAATCCGACCGATATTTATCAAGTAAAACGAGATTTTTTTCAATTTTCCCAGAAACTCGCGCAAGGATTGGCCAAACCGGATCAAAAATTTATATTCGATATGATTTTTGGCATGGTCAAAAGCCAGTCCCCGCTCCTATCTGATATCGCACGCGCTTTAGAAGAGGATACGCGTCTTCTTTATACCGTGAAACGTTTGTCCCGTCGTGGGGCGGATTTTGACGATTTTCATCCCTTGCACCAAAATTATTTACAAACCATTCAACCTCATTTGCAGGAAGATATGCTGGTCATCGTCGATAACTCCGATATCACGAAGCCTTTCGGCGAACAATTTGAAGCGCTCGCTCGTGTTCATGACGGCTCGCGTGATGGCATAGAAAAAGGGTATATGTCAGCCAATATCGCCATTGCCTCCCCCAGGACGAAACATCCAATCCCGATTTATTCCCATTTGTTTTCGGCTGCGGAAGAATATTTTGACAGTACCAATGTGGAAACCTATAAAGGATTAAACCTGGTGAAGCATTTATTTCAAGAAAAACCCTATACGCTCGTTATGGATCGTGGGTACGATAGTAACGATATGTTCACATTTATGCACAAGCAAGACGCTTCCTTTATCGTTCGGCTCCAAGATAAGCGCTACCTAAAGTATCAGAATAAACGGATCAAGGTGCCTAACTTAGCGTTAAGAAGAAAAGGGAAAATCGCTTTTTCTTCGACCATTAAAGGCAAAAACTATGCGTTGAAAGTCTCTCATATTCCCGTAGAACTTCCCTGTTTACCGAAAGTTCCCTTAAATATGGTGGTCGTCTACGGCTACGGTCAAAAACCCATGAAATTATTGACCAATCACCCCATTAAGAACAAAGAAGACGTCCTAACGATCGTCAAAGCTTATATAACGCGTTGGCGGATTGAAGAAAATTTTCGGGTCCAAAAACAAGAATACCACTTAGAGAAAGTACGTACGCTCCACCTCAATAGCTTACGCTTGATCCATTGTTTCGTGAGTTATTTGATCGGGCATCATAGCCTATTATTAGAAAAAGAAACGTGCTATGTCAAACAAGTGCTTCATCGTGCCAAAGCCACGTTCTCGGACCAAAAGATCCGCTTGAAGCTGTACCGCTTCATTCGAGGGCTGGCCGAGATCCTTCGATTTGATTCGACGGGGATTCAAGCCTATAAAAGGGTGAAATCGAGTAGGAGATGAATGATTATTTCATTCATCGTCCTCTCACACCACCGTACGTACGGTTCCGTATACGGCGGTTCAATAATTTAAGCTTATTTCTCAAGGATTTCATTGAAATCCTTGAGTTTCCATTGTTTGAATTTTTCTTTCGTAAAGATTCGGTGGAGTAGTTTAGACTCGGAAATACGCCAATACGATTTTCGACTATTTGCATAAGTCATGGCTTCTCTGTGAGAAGCCCCTCTTGCTTTCAGTTGTCGATATTTTGTTGACACTTTCTTCCATCTTTTCCAAATAAGGGCGCGCAATCTTCTACGTAAGTGGGTCATTTGTTTCGCTAAGAAAGCCTTTAGTTCCCCTTTCTTATAATAGTTAATCCAACCTTGCGTATATTGATTGATCGATGAGATAATTTCGTCTAGGCTTCCCGATCTTTTCCGATTGGTCAGTTTCTTTAACTGTCTCTTGAACTTTTGTTTGGCCGACGCTGTGGGCCGGCTCTTTACTTTCCCTTATCTTTCCTCAGACGGAATCCGAGGTATTCCAATTGATGCGCCTTTACAATTTGGCTCTTCTCTTGGTTTACCGTGAGTCGTAACTTTCCTTCCAGGAACTGGGTGACACTTTCTTGAACCCTTTGGGCGGCTCGTTCACTTTGTACTAGCACGATAAAATCGTCGGCGTAGCGGATAAAACGATGCCCTCTCTTTTCGAGTTCCTTATCTAGTTGGTCAAGATAGACGTTGGCTAAAAGTGGAGATAAGGGGCTGCCCTGTTGGGCTCCTTGAGGTGTAGAACGGATAATTTCCCCGTCTAGTACGCCCGCATTGAGAAAATTCCAGATTAATTGAAGGATTTCTTTATCAGCGATATACCATTGCATACGATGCATTAGTTTCTGATGATTGATGGTGTCGAAATAACTTTTTAAGTCACAATCCACGACCACATTGTAGCCTTCTTCATAATATTTTCCTGCTTGATCGATTGCCTGTTGGCAATTCTTTCCAGGTCTAAATCCATAACTGTTTTTAGAAAAGGTCGGGTCGATCAAAGGGGTAATGACTTGTAAAATCATCTGTTGTACCACGCGGTCTCGTACGACAGGAATACTCAACTTTCGTTTCTTGCCGTCTTTCTTATCAATCTCTACCCGTTTGGTGGGCTGAGGACGATAAGTCCCTTCTTTCAGTTTTTGAACAAAAGGTTGTCGGTATTTGTTTAGATGTTCCTTGATTTCAAATACGGTCATCTCATCGATGCCTGGTGCTCCTTTGTTCTTCTTTACTTTCTCGATGGCTCGATCAATATTCATCGAACTTACGAGTTCGTCCATTAATGGATAGCCACTTTGGTTCTTCATTTGATTGTCGTGCTCCCTTACGCGCTCCTCATTTCCTCTTTTGCTTCCAGCTTATCCCTCCATGAGTGAGCTACCTCTCGGTCTTTACCACGGTATTGGCTGCGGTCCTGGTGAGCACATCCACCTCCTTGTTTACTTCAAAGTTATTATTGTTCAGTCCTTCGTATCGTAAGATACTACTATGACCTCGGCTGACTTCTATCGATTCGTTGTTACTACGATTGATTGCATTCGCTCGATAGACCTCCTCGGGTAAGGCGCGATCACCTTCCACTCATCTCACTGCTTCATTTACTGGATAGGATTCGGGCAGTATCGGACTTTGCTTTGTTTTGCAAGCTCATCCGTCCCAATCCAGCCTTCTTATGAAGTTCCTGTTCGTCAGTGCGAGTGTTTGCCTCCAGCTTCCTTCAGATTCCACCTCGCGATGGACACCCTTGCTTTTGGCTAACAGTTCCTACTGCCAAGCCTGTAGTGGACTTTCACCACCAAGTTATCGCCCATGCCGAGCGCACAAAACGGCCCAGGGCTCATCAACTCGCGCTCGCTGTGTGAAGCGATAATTGAATATTTTTAAAAAACGCACATTATTTTGTGCGTGCTATTTGTGTGTCTTATTTTCGCAAAAGTAGCCCCTAATAATTGTTCAAAAGGAAAAACCAATAAAATAACATAGATTGCACGATCTTTTACGTAAAATGGGTAAATTCAAAGGAAACGAATTTTTTAGCAAGGGAAAAAGCCATGATGGTCTTTTTTGCCCAACTCCTAGCGACGATAACACAACTTGCTTTTCAAATTCTCGATGCGGAGGTTTCGACCCAATGCAAGAAGGAAGGCTTTCAAGTGGATCGTAAAAATGAACGAACGGTGACTTTTTTATTTGGCAGCGTGACCTATGTTCGCCGCCGAATGAAAAATCAAGCCAATGAAATTCGTTATCCTTTGGATGAATTTCTAGGGATTCGAAAGAGCTTCCGTTATAGTTCTCTTGTGCTACGCAACGTTTCTCAATTGGGGTCCATCATGGTCTATCGTCACGTTTCCCAAGCGATTGATTGTTTGACTTCTTGGCGTATGAGCCACCAAAATGTGCAACAACTGGTGGTCAAAACCGGGGGACTGATTCAGACGCGAAGTACTCATGAAAGTCGCTACGACGGGATCATTTCTAAGAAAAAAGTGCCCTATTTATATTTAGAAGGCGACGGAGTGAAGATTGGCGGTCAGAAGAAGCAGTCGCTAGAAATCCATCGTTTTCAAGTATGTGAAGGGAGCCAGAAAGTCGGGAATCGCACGGAAATGATCGCCCCGCACTTTGTCAGTCATCTTAACCGACAACAAGCGCAAAAAGAAATAATGAACTATATTCAAGCGCATTATGATCTAACAAATACCGTTGTCGTTTCCAATAGTGACGGTGGTTCAGGCTATGAAAAAGCCGTGTTTGATGAACTTTCCTTAGGCTGTTTACGTCATGAACACTTTCGTGATCGGTATCATGTCCATCGGAAAATCAAAGAACGCCTGTCTTTTGTCCCACAACTTCAAAATCGGATGATCCAGGCGATTCAACATTATAATTGGCCAGAGGTCCAACTTGTCTTAGACACCTCGGAAAGTTTGATCGAAGAAAAGGAAGCTGAAACCTTAGAACAATTACGCTTACTCCATCATTATCTTCAAAGGAATTGGCCGTATTTAAAACCTCGGAAAGCCCGAGGAATCGTGGATCCCAAAGCTTGTATTGGTACAATCGAAAGCACCCATCGGAAGATGACCTACCGGATGAAGCGCCAAGGACGGTTATGGACAAAAACGGGCGCGCAGGCCATGATTCGTGTCATTGATAGTTTAAGAAACCAAGAATTTGATGGTTGGTTGAACCAATATGAAGCTCTTCCTAACGACGTAGTCGCCCAGGAAAAGCGTTGGAAAGCCATGAAACGTTGGGTACAGAAAAAGCCTAACTTTCAAACGCATGAAGGGGCATTTAAGGGCCAAATCGGCGAAGGAAAAGCCAAAAGTGCGCCCTTAGGCCAATTCGCCAAAGGGTTGGAGCAATTAATAACGACACCGAATTATATCTAATAAAAACTTGTTTTTGTTAGATATCATGAGGTCTAACCGAACGAACGTGAGGTAAAAAAATACAAAAGTGTCTGTCCCAAAGGTCATTTTTTATTCGACCTCAAAAAATTTGACACATACTCAAGGATCTAATTGTTTTTAAAGAGCATTGGATATCGGTTATTATTAGAAGAAAGTAAATAAAAAAATGAACTTCAAAGGAGAATTCTATGCAGACACCAGAGACAGTTTTATATTTTTGGTTCCATGAACTTTCACCAGAACAATTATTCAATGGCGGCAGCGAAGTTGACCAACTGATCACTGAGCGATTTAAAGGATTGCATCTGCAAGCCACCCGAGGAGAGCTCGACAACTGGCGCACTACAATCCAGGGTCGCTTAGCAGAAATTATTATACTCGACCAATTTTCTCGCAATATCTACCGAGGCAAACCAGAATCCTTTGCCTTTGATTCTGCGGCACTGATTCTGGCACAAGAAGCATTAAAAACTGAGCAGACTCATGGCCTAACTCCCGAAGAACTTGGCTTTTTATTAATGCCTTTTATGCACTCCGAGTCAAAAAAAATCCATCAAATTTCCTTACAGTTATTTGCTCAACCGGGTCTTGAAAAATACTTAGATTACGAAAAACAACATAAAAAAATTATTGATCGTTTTGGGCGGTATCCCCATCGAAATGCCATTCTTGGGAGAGTATCAACTACAGGAACCAATTTCATAATTCACTTTTTCAGAAAAGCAAACACTCATCCAATTTCGAAATGGACAATTTTTTCGAAATTCTATGACTATTTCTTTTCCATTGTTATCTTAGCGACACGCTGATTGGCAAAGTTTCGCGCATTATAAGTGAGTTGGATCAAGTGATAAAAAGCAATCGCATGACTGGGTTGATAAAAACGGGTATTGTCTAGCTGGTAATTTTCTTTTAAATACCCATTAACACGTTCGACACTGCTTCGTTCATTGTATTTCAATTTCCAGGCACGCGTTCCTCGAGCTGGATGATTATACTTTCTTGGGTCATTCATTTGTTTGACTTTGATGACTTTTTGGCAAAGCCCTTCGTGCTGTAGTGGACAATCTCTACAATATTTTTCGGGTCGAGCATATTTCAACGCCCCATATCTTTTATCATAACTGTCATATTTATAACCATATTCAAACAGACAGGTCGGTGCGTAGTGAGCGTCTACTTCGCCATCGTTTTTCGCTATTCGTTTTAATGGAATGATGGGTTCGATATCTAAGGCGTGACATTCCTGATAGATTTCTTTGGCGTCATAGCCTTTATCTAAAGAGAGATAAGGGGCCTCTTTTTCCATTCTTAACGCTTCTGCCACCTTGCGAATGGTGGGAATCGCTAAAATAACATCTGAAGCAAAAGCAGAAGCGATATGCATGTTTAAAATATATTGGCTTTTCGTAGAAACAGCGAGTGTCCCTTTATAGCCAAACCAAAAATAATTCTTGTCTTGACTATTTTTCTTCACGCCCCATGAAGCATAAGAAGGGAGGGTCTCAAGAATGGCTTCTGTGGTCATGCTTCGTTGTGCTTCAGTCGATGGGAGCTTTGGATTATCTGTTTTTACAGGCTTTGTCCGTGCTTCGATCGAAGTCACATCAATCGCCACATTCTCTGTAAAAATGTCCAACTCTTCATGAATGAGTTGGAGTAATTGCTGGTTTACCCTTTCCAAAACAGAAAGATGGTTTGCCAAGATCGCCATCACTCGCGAATAGGTGGCTTCTGAAGGAATGGGTTCAGAATAAAGAAAACCGACGCTTAGTTTCAAACGTAAATCACTTTTCAAACGTTGAATCAAGGCTTTTTGTGTAGGAATTTTCTGATCAATACGTGCCATTAAGGAACGGAGGACCGCTTCATAATTGACGGTAATAGACGGTCCGACTTTCGTATCTTTTTGAAATAAATCTAACACTTTTGTCCAATCGATTGGGGAGAAAATTTCTTTATACTTCTCCTGAATATCTAATTTTTCTAAATAATCGATGTCAAATAAGGTTGGTTGTTGTATAATAGACATAAGGAATCCCTCCTGGAGTACTTGTCTGTCTAGGACAACCTAAGTGTACCATATGGGGAGGTTCCTTTTTTGTGTTTTTTGAACGTATTGTCATATCAAGGGTTTAACAAGGCAATGAATTATGAAATTGATTCACAGAGGAAAACACGTTTTTGACTGAACCAGGCAGTTCGTTTTGACTTGTTTTACTCTGTTTTCCCCTTTTATTAAAAAAACGTTGAAAGAGCAAGCATTAGCGCTTGCTCTTTCAACGTTTGAATTATATAGCTTTTAGCAGATATAAAAACGAACCTTTACGATCACTCCTCGTCATCGTCTGCGGCTATTACTGCATTCACCCAGGTAACATTACTCCTTGCCGCATTGACTAAGTCCAAGTCTTTACCAACCATTTCACTATTGATAAAATCGATAACCATTGGCATATTCATTCCTGAGTATAGATTAATATTAGCTCCTGTCATAATCATTTTCGCGACAACGTTACAGGGAGTTCCGCCCATTAAATCACACAATACGACAAAATCATCTAATTGACTGATTACTTTTTCGAATTTTTCTTTATATTGTTCTGGATCTTCTTCAGGTAAAAGAGCGACGGTATAAATATTTTTCTGCGGACCCATAATCATTTCCGTGCTTTTCTTCAGTTCCTCACAAAGTCGACCATGACTGATCAAAACTAACTGCTTTGCCATCGTACTCATTCAACTCCTTCTACCTAATTTCCAATAATGCCCAATGCTGACAAGGCAACACTCACGATTAAAACAATAAAGATCGCTTTCGTTGAAGTCATATTTTTCTTTCCTAATAGCCAGTAAACCCCACCAACAATTGCTGCTGGTATCAGTTTTGGCATAATCATATCTAAACTATTTTGCAAATCCAGCGGTACACCGCCGATACTTGGTGCTGCAGCAATATTGACATTAATCATAGTCGCAACTAAGGCCCCTACCATGAATACCCCTAGCAAGGTTGCAGCATCGGTTAAAGCAGCCAGTTGATCTTGCATGTCCGTTATTAAAGAAACCCCTTGTCGATGAGCAATTTCTAGTTGCTTCCAACGAAAAATCATCACTAAAACTTGCGCTACTATCCAAATCAAAACACCTACTGCGCTTCCGTTGGTTGCCATATTTGCAGCTAAAGCCCCAAAAATTGCTGGTATCAATGCCGCGAAGATAGAGTCGCCTATGGCCGCAAAAGAGCCCATCAAACCAACTTTTAGTCCATTTACTGTTTCTTTTCCATCAATTCCTTGTTCTTCTTCAACGGCTAAATCAATACCTGTGATAATAGTATTAAAGAAATTGGATGTATTAAAGAATTGGGTATGAACTTTCATCATTTCTTTTAATTCGGGCGTATCATCACCATAAATTTTACGTAATTGTGGTAAGATCAGATATAAATACCCAGTCCCTTGCATACGCTCATAGTTCCAGCCTGCTTGAAAGGTCAACAAACTTCTACGGTTGATTTGATTAAAATCTTTTTTTGTTAACTTATAATTAGAGTTCGTCATCTTCAATTTCCCCCTCTGTTGACTCCTCTTGAGTGTTTGCTGTGGTTTGCTGTGGTGTACCTTTGCCATTTTGCCCATTCTTATAACTAATTGTAGCTAAGGCAAGACCAATCAAGGTAATCGCCAGCATAGGTAAAGCATTGAATGTTCCTTCAAAGTTTTCTACGACTTCAGCTACATTTTCTCCTAACAATTGAATGTCGCTAAATACTACAGTTAATAAAGCAGTTATGGTGAAACCTAGTATAAGATAGGGTAAGTGTTTTTTGACTGGTAAATAACGTAGTAAAATAGCAAAACCAACAGCTGGTAAAACAGCACCAGCAACTTCCAATCCATCTCCTAACCATTGCAGTTCATTATTTAAGACACCAACCACACTTTGAACCAGACCACCGCCAAAAGTTAAAGCTAAAAATACGGGGACCATCCGAGACAGCGTCCAGGGCGCAATGCCTAGTAAGAAATTACGTTCGATCCCTTTGTAATCAAATTCTTCAATCTTTTTATCTATACGATGTGCAAAAAAAGTATTGGCAAAACGCGCCAAAATATCTAGTTGGACTAACAAACTAGCTACCGGGACGCCAATTGCTGAAATGGCTTGTTGTGGATTCATTCCCAAAGAAACAGAAAAAGCCGTCGCCATAATCGTTCCTGTGTTGGCATCGATACGTGTCGCTCCTCCAAATGTTCCTACGCCTAAAATCGTCAGTTGCAGCGAGCCGCCGATCACCAGACCTGTGGTTAAATCTCCCATGATCAAACCACTGATCATCCCTGCAAAAACAGGGGAACTTGCTGAAGAGTAAATGTGTAACTCATCCCAAATTTGATAACCTGCATACAATGTTAATAAAAGAATCTGCCACCATGTAATTGTCATGATTTTCCCTCCCCCTATGCTTTCAAAAGACTCATAAAGTCTTCAGCTTTGTCATTGGGTACCATTTGGGAAATCAAATGAACCCCTTTTTCATTTAATAATTTAAAGTTTTCAACATCATCATCTGTTACATTAATCGAACGTGTTATTGAGCGCGTTTCATCGTTTTGTGACATATTACCGATATTGATTTCTTCAATAGGAACCCCTTTTTCCGTTAGTGTTACAAAATATTCAGGTCGTTTTGCGATAATCAATAATCGCTGTGAATCATATTTACCAGCTAAAATGTTATTTATGGCTTTTTCAATTGGCAAAACACTTAACTTCACGCCAGTTGGTGTGGCCATTTTCAATCCGCTTTTTTCGACATCATTCGTTGCTACTTCATCATCTACTACCATAATGCGTGTAATATTTAATTTTGTGGTCCATAAATTAGCTACTTGTCCATGAACAAGCCGTCCGTCGATTCTTGCTGCGATAATCATTGTTTTTTTACCCTTCTTTCATCGTTTTAAATACAGGTACTGCTAGCAAATTGATCTTTGGCTGATAACGCCCTTCCGTTTCAAAAATAACGATTTTATTATTGCCTGGATTTAAATATCCTTTGGGTATATATAACGAAAGTGTCGGTCCAACTTCCCAAAAGCGCCCTATATTTACATCATTAACGAAAACTATGCCTTTTCCAAAACCACTTAGATCGATAAAACAATCTCTAGGATCTTCAATCTCTGTGTCAAACTGATAAAAACTTGGCACTCCTTCCTCCCATTTCCCTGTAAAATCAATTGTTTGACTCGTTTCAAACGGCAAACAAAACTGCTGCCAATTGGTAACAAAATGTAAGTCTGCCATCACTCCTTGACGTAACCCTTTTCTCTGTGTGTCTGCAAGTAATTTGGGACCATAGTTTACACGTCCCATATTTTCCATTAACAAATCAAGTTGCGACCCCTCCTCTTTTTGCCAAATAAAGATATCTTCTCCAATTTCATTTTGATTCTGCGTTGCCACCCATTCATAATCGACAAAAAGCTGCGCACGATCCCTACCGTCAATCATTCGAATCTTTTCTTTGTCAGCATCTTTAGAGATTATCGTTCGATACAATAGATATCCTGTGTTTTGTCCAAGTTCTTCCATTGTTTTTGGGTAGACGGATGAAACAGGTCGACTGATCGCATCGATTGTGGCAAAAAGAGAAACTTTTGCTGTTAAAGGAATACCTTTCATCGTCATACTTTCTTTGACCAACGGCTCTTTTTGCTGAATTTCTGGATAATAGTGATGCAGCATCCGAGAAATCGCGTAATATTTTTCCGTTGGATTTCCTTCTTCATTTAAAGGCGCACCATAGTCATAGGATGTAATCTGGGGAAGGTCGGTTTGTCTTCGCGCGGAACAGCCATTCATAAAACCAAAGTTGGTTCCACCATGGAACATATATAAATTAATACTACCTAATTCAAGTACTTCGTGGATCGCTTCAGCCAATTCCTCTGGTTCACGCTCCACAATGGGTTCTTGCCAACGGTTAAACCAGCCATCCCAAAACTCCATACACATTAACGGCCACTTTTTATCATACTCATCAAAAAATGCTTGCATTGAGGTAAAGTTTTCTTTGGCTTTAGATCCAAAATTACCCGTTGTAAGAATATCGTCTTCGATCATACTTCCTGCTCTTAAGGTCGCCCGCCAAGGACCATCCGAAGTAAAGAAAGGAAGATCGATTCCCTTTTGCCGCATCAATTTAACCATCGTACGCAAGTATTCTTTTTCTTCTCCGAATGAACCATATTCATTTTCTACTTGCATCATTAAGATATTTCCGCCTTGCGATAATTGATAAGGGGAAAGTTTGGCCATTAATACATCGTAGTAGGCATCCACATGAATTAGGTAATCTGGATCACTCGTTCGAATTTGACAATTTTCATTTAATAACCAAGCCGGCAAGCCACCAAATTCCCATTCTGCACATATATATGGTGATGGACGAACAATCGCATATAATCCCATTTCTTGAGCGATTTTTAAAAACCTTTCTAAATCAAGGATTCCGTCAAAACAAAAGTTTCCTTTCGTCGGTTCATGCATATTCCACGGAACGTAAGTCTCAACCGTATTAAATCCAAGCGCTTTCAAATTATATAAGGAATGGTACCAATCATCTGGATGAATACGAAAATAATGAATCGCACCAGATAATATCTTAAAAGGTTTGTTATCCAATAAAAAATCTTCTTTGATTTCGAATATAGTCTTTCCCTCCTTTGATAGCGGTTTCAATTATGGCATAAAAACAAGCAATAATTGAAACCCCTTAAACATGTAATGATATAAGCTTCATTGACTTATTCCACTTCCACTTTATCATGCCAAGAACTAGCTGTTTGTTTCAATACTTGATTCAATGTCTCAATGTTTTCTTTTCCTTGGGTTCTTAACCAATCCAAAGCTTCCTTTTCACCCTTTTCAATAAAAGGAGCCACACCATTTTTCCAGGTTGCTCGTCCACAAAGAACACCATTAAACGTAGATCCCGCTTCTTTGGCTAAAACAAGTGATTCTTGAAACATTTCAGTTGATACCCCAGCGCTTAAGAAAATAAACGGCAGGTCAGTTATTTGGCTTTGTGCTTTAAAATAAGCTTTTGCTTCCTCTTTGGTATAAATTGCCTCCTCATCCGTATAACCTGCAACAAATTTCATATTTACCGGAATTTCAACTTTCAACACGTCTGCTTTATATTGTGGTTTTGAAAATTCTTTCATCATTTCAATGACTTTATGCGGTTTAACTTTAGCAAATTCTTTTGAATTTGTATCTGCATTTTGTGCATCATAAGAAAGTAATTCTAAATAAAATGGAATTTCTTCAGCAGCACATTCACTACCTAAGCGTTCAATAAAAACATGCTTCAGATGATTAATATGCGGATCTTCGTCTATATCATAATAAAGCAAAAATTTCACTGCATCGGCACCTTCAGCTTTTAGACGTAAGGCTGACCAATCTTCTAATAGATCTGGTAGGCGTCCTAATTGAGTCGTATCATAGCCGCTTTTTTCATATGCCAGCAGCAAACCAGCTTGGTCATCGCGCACATTTGCTGCTTTTAAGCCATATTCAGGATCCAACAAAATTGCTGAAGTATAGGAAGTTAATTCTTGTGATACTAGTGCTTTAAATTCTTCGATCGTTTTTCCTTTAGGTTCACCATCAAGCGCATTAATCATTTTCTTTAAAGCACCACGCTGATCAATCGCTAGTGCGTTGATGATCCCATCAGAGGTAGATAATTTATCCATTTTTTCTTTCTTTGCTTTGGACAGTTTCAGCATCGATTGATTCCCCTCTCTTCCCTTTACTTTTTATATTCATGAATAGTTACACCTTTTACAACACGGTTAACAGTTCCGCTTGGCGATGGCGTATCGGGTGTATTTTTTATCTTAAGCGAAGTTAAAATAGCGATTGTTTGTGCGACCATAATATCAGCTAAAGCCAAATATCCATCAGGCAGTAATTTCGTTTTTTCAGAAAAAGTAAATTGATCGCCAGAAAAATTACGTTTTCCTGCTTGACCAATGGCAAATACTCCGGAGGCGATTTCATCGTCTTTAACTTCTTCTAAAATATCTAAATCATAATCTCGGGTGTATGGATCATTATTGACAAAGTCAAAAACCAAAGTTCTTTCATTAACAAAGGATTTAGGTCCGTGGCGAAATCCCATGGAAGAATCAAATACGGTCGCAATTTTTCCAGCCGTTAGTTCTAAAATCTTCAATTGTGCCTCTCGTGTCAAACCGGAAAGACTACCTGACCCTAGATAAACAATCCGCTCAAAGTCACGATCTACAATGGCTTGAATTTCTGCTTCGCGTTGAATGACTTCTTGTCCCATATCACTAAGTGTGTGGACGTCATTTGTTTTTTGTTCCATAGCCCTCGTATCAAAAATCAACAAGGCACTCAAGGCCATACAAGAAAAACTGCCTGTCATCGCAAAACCATCATCATTTGCTCGTTTGGGTGTTAACAACATAAAATTATTTGATTCCTTTTCACTTCTTTTAGCTAATGTACCATCTGAGGCACAAGTGATGGTTAAATGATGGACATTTTTAACGACCGTGTTTGCTACATCAACCGCTGCAATACTTTCTGGACTATTGCCGCTTCTGGCAAAAGAAACTAAAAGTGTGGGTTCATCCTCAAAAAGATATTCCGTAGGACGTGCGACAAGGTCTGTGGTGCCTATACTTTGGAAAATATAGGAACTGCTATCGCCATTAGCATTTAGATAAGGAACGATCGTATCGCCGACATATTGCGAAGTACCAGCGCCTGTAAACACGACACGTACTCTACGACCATGGGCGCTTTCTTTTACTTTTTCCAAAAATTCTTTCATCTCATTTTTGGCTGCTTGATGAATTTCCAGCGTTTCTTCCCAAAGTTCAGGTTGTTGTTTAATTTCACGAGCAGTAATTTCTGCACCCATTTTAGTTAATTCTTCTTCAGTTAATGAAAACATTATTTTTCCTCCTACTACTTTAATCATTACGAACATGACGAATTTTATAATGAAACTGGTCAGCTCTAGCAACACTTAATGTGTATTCGATCACCTCATTTTTCATATTGTAAGTGGTACGCACTAAATGCAACACAGGTGCGCCAATGGCAACCTTTAATATTTCTGCGTCTTCGTTTGATGCTATGCTGGCATAGAATTCTTCATCAGCTAAGCGAATCTTTTGACCAAAATCTTCTGAGAATATGTCATACAAAGGTTTATTTTCCATTTGTTCTTTCGTCAGGGAAAGAAATGGCTTAACTGGTAAAAAAGACGTTTCAACCATTAACGGTTCTTTATCAGCCGAACGTAAGCGCTTTAATTCAAAGATAGACTCTCCTAAGGGGACATTCAAAGCACGAGCAACTTTTTTCGTTGCTTCAATTTGTTTGAATGATAAAACAATAGTTTCAGGATTTCTACCTAATTTTTTCATCTGTTCTGTGAAGCTATAGGCGCCTGCTAGATCAGCGGCGGATTTACTTAGATCAGATACGAATGTTCCCTTTCCATGCTGACGATAAATGTAGCCTTCTGTCTCTAATTCTTGCAAGGCAAGGCGTACGGTAATCCGGCTGATCCCATACTTCTTTTCCAATTCTCTTTCAGAAGGAAGTTTTTCATGAGGAATCATATTACTTTCGATTTGTTTCTTTAATATATCAACAAGTTGATAATACAACGTTTTACCATTGGATGAATGTACCATTGTTTTCTGTCCTTTCAACTGGTTATAACCACAATATAAGTATAGCGCTTTCATTTATAATTTGTCAATAAAAAAATGCGGGATCCTAAATAAGATCCCGCAATTTTTTAAATTTTTATTGAATGACTTCTACTAATGCATCAAAAAACAAGGCACTTGAAGCGGCTCCCGGGTCAATATGACCTTTGGAACGTTCGCCTAAATACGAAGCCCGTCCTTTTTTAGCGATCAATCCTTTGGTATGCTCTTTGGCTTTTTCAATCTGATCTTTATCGAGGCTTCCTGCTTTTAAAGCTTGTGTAACGGGTTCCCAGACATCCACCATCGTTTTATCTTCAAATTCAGTCTTCCCTCTTTTTTTGATCCCTGCTAAGCCTTGCGCCACGATTTCCCCTAACTGTTCATAAGCGTCAATCGTGTCGATTCCTTTGGTTTCTTTGACCATGTTCATCAGTGCTGACCCGTACAAAGGACCCGAAGCGCCCCCCACTTTGGAAATCATTGCCATCGAAAACACTTGGAAAGTCTCACTGATGGTTTCGGGTTGTTTTTGTTCAAAGGATGCTTCATAAGCAGCGACTCCACGCGCCATGTTATTGCCATGGTCGCCATCGCCAATTGGGGTGTCTAAATCGCTCAAATAACCTTTATTCTCTTTTATCTTATCGGTAAATTTTTCAAACCAGTTTTGTACCTCTTTGACCGTTAATTGCATAAAAAGTTCCTCCTCGTTTACCAAGAAATCGTCGTTACTTCGCTTTCTAGCGCTTCTTTTAAGGTTTCATCTGCCAAATCAATCAAAGTCAATGAGACCCCTTCCATATCAAGCGAAGTCATATAATTGCCGACTTTATGAAAAGTAACAGCGATGTTTTGCTCTTTTAGTAAGTTTAAGACATCGTTCATAAAAATAAATTGTTCCATTAAAGGCGTGCCACCCATGCCATTGACCAACACGCCCACTTTTTTCGGCTGTTCTTCATAATCCGCTAAAATTTTCGTGGTTAATTCTTTGGCTAGTTCTTTAGAAGGTTGAATTTTTTCACGGCGGTAGCCCGCTTCCCCATGGATGCCGACCCCATATTCAATTTCATCTTCCGCCAATTCAAACCCAGGCTTGCCCACTTCCGGTACGGTCGCAGCACGCAAAGCTAACCCAATGGTTTTGATTTTTTTAACTACATCATCTCCGCGCTTTTTTAATTCATCTAACGAAGCGCCGGCACGCGCCGCATCGCCTAAAATTTTATGCACGAGGACGGTTCCCGCAACGCCGCGTTTACCGGCAGTAAACTCACTGTCTTCAACAGCGATATCGTCATCAACCACAACGATTTCTGAGTGGATATCTTCCATCTCAGCCATTTCTTGTGCCATTTCAAAGTTCAAATTATCGCCCGTATAATTTTTGACAATCAGTAGTACGCCTTCCCCTTGGTCGGCTTCTTTCATCGCAATTTGAATTTGGTCTGGCGTAGGTGAGGTAAAAACATCCCCAGCTACAGCGGCGCTTAACATCCCGTCGCCCACAAAACCAGCGTGAGAAGGTTCATGACCACTGCCGCCTCCTGAAACTAAAGCCACTTGCTTTTTCTCTTGATTTTTAGCAACCACTCGGGAATCTTCAACCCGGTGAACAAGATGAGGGTAACTCGCCACTAAACCTCTCAGCATCTCTTCAATAATATCGTCTGTTTTATTAATAATTTTTTTCATCGTGCATCCTCCATTTTTATTATTGTTTATGAGTCCCAGTCTTTTTTTCCAGCTTTTTTGGCTTCTGACATAACTTGTTCAAGGTCGTTTGACGTGCCAGCAGTAATTGCTGCTGCAAAAGCTCCTTCGACTAACGGCGCATCTACAAGATAGTAGCGGTTTTGTTGCTCTTCTTCTAACATATCTTGAGCCATTTCCGCATTGAGTATGGCACTGCCAATATCGGCAAACACTAAGAAAGTATCTTCTTCAGCAGCCTCATTGACAGCATCAACGATTTTAGTTGGATCTGAGCCAATCTCATTATCTGCAGTCCCGCCTAACGAGTAGATCGACACTTCACTTGAAGTTTGCATTTGTTCAATCATCTTTTTAATCCCATCCGTAATTTCTTTACTATGAGAAAGTAATAAAAGACTTGTTTTCATACTATTCTCTCCTCTGCTTTTGAGTTGACTTTGGGACTTTGCTTAACCAATTCAAATGAACACTTTTTATTCAATGACTAATTCGTTAAAGCTTGTTTCTTACAATACAAAGAAAACACTTTATATGCCTAATCATATCATAGCTAAAAAAACGTTACAATTTTTTGAAACGCCTAAAATAGGCAGATGACGATAAAAAAACCAGCGAATCTATATCCGCTGGTTTTGAATCATCTATTAGCGATTTTTTACATCACGTAAAGCTTGTTGCGCGCCTACGTTGAGAATACTCCAAGGTCGATCGAAATCTGGTTGGAAGAAGAAGTCTGCATATGCAAGATCTTCTAATGTTAGCTTTTCTTGAATAGCTAAAGAAATGACGTTCATATTTTGGGTAACGTCTTCTTTAGACATAATTTGGGCTCCTAAAATTCTGGTTGTATCTGGATCATAAGTTAATTTGAAATAAACTTTGGCATTTCCATGTTTTTCCGGTACAAATGGTGGGCGATAGCTATCTGTTACAAGTGTAGACATAGTATCTACCCCATAATTGCTAGCAGTCCCTTCTTTAATTCCGGTTGAAGCAAAGTTGTAATCAAATAACGCAAGCGCACTTGAACCTGAAACACTTGGAGCAGCTTTTTGATGGCCCAACGCGTTTTTAGCAGCAAAACGTCCTTGACGTCTTGCATTTGTTGCTAAAGCAATACGAGCTTCTGTACCATCTGTTGGAGCGAATTTCACTAAGGTTGCATCGCCGACAGCATAAACATCTGGTGCACTTGTTTGCAGGTAGTCGTCAATTTTAATTAAGCCACCAGTGGTTAGTTCTAATGTACCATCTAACCATTGTGTATTTGGTTTAATTCCAGCAGCGACAACCACTAAATCTGCATCATAAGTTGCTTGATCAGTTACCACTTTTTCGACTTTGCCATCTTTTCCTTCAAAGCGTTGGATGTTTTGGCTAGGAGCCGCTGTGATATTATTTTTTTCCATTTCTTCTGTTAAAATATCAGTGAACTCTTTATCCAAGTACGTATCTAACATTCTTGGTAAAACGTCGATTACTGTTACGTGCATTCCAGCATTTGCAAAAGCTTCTGCTGCTTCAATACCAATATATCCAGAACCGACAATAACGACGTTATGCACATCTGGATCGACTGTTTTTTGTTTTAATTTGATTGCCCAGTCGCGGCCACGCATTGCATATATATTTTTCAGGTCGTTTCCTTCAACTGGTAGAGTTGCAGGAACGGCACCAGAGCTTAGAATTAATTTATCATAAGTTTCATCGCGTTCTGAACCGTCACGATGGTTAACTACATGGACAGTATGTTTGTCTGGGTTAATTGCAGTAATTTCTTGTTCAACAAAAACAGAAACACCTTTTGCCTGCATTTCTTCCTCAGAAGCATAGCTGACATCATTAACATTTTTGACATAGCCTTCAAGGTATAATTGCATTCCGCAAGATAAGAATGAAATAAAATCACCCTTTTCATACCATTGTATTTCTGTATCTGGTTCGTCCATTAACAATTCGCGGACTGCTTCGTATCCACCGTGGGAAGAGCCAACAACGATAACTTTCATGTAATTCCCTCCATTTATTAAAATTTCAGATGTGAAAACATCTACTTTTATTTTAAAACAGAACCCATTTCATTGCAAACAAATCATTTAACCGTTGTACAACTAATTTTTAATTTATTTCGTTATTTGCCTGACTTTTCACAAGAAAAGAGCACCATGACTTGAATACAGTGATCATTTCACATGAAAACGCTCGTTATTAAAGTTATTCACTTAATTTCCATGTAGAAAAAATTTTTTAAGATTTTTTACGTACTTACTTATAACATGGATAATAGAAAAATAACTCATGCGTTGCAATGGCTCCCTCTTTTAAATCAGGCTCTCGTTTGGACGAAAAGATAAAATTTCACTATGCTACCTAAAAATCTGCTCAATGTTTAAGCTTTTCTTCTTTATATATAAGGAATTTCCATGAAACTTTACACTTCAATCAATACGCGTTATACTTGTTATGGAAGTATTTAAGTAAAAAATACTAAAAAGGAGTATTCATATGTCAGTAAATATTGATTCAAAAGAATATTTAGAAAGAATGAATGCATGGTGGCGCGCAGCGAACTATATCTCTGTTGCACAGATTTTCTTAAAAGACAACCCTTTGTTACGTCGACCAATTGAAAAAGAAGACATAAAGGTTCATCCTATTGGACACTGGGGAACAATTTCCGGGCAAAACTTCATTTATGCTCATTTGAATCGTGTCATTAATAAATTCGGCTTAAATATGTTTTACATTGAAGGACCAGGACA
Organism: Tetragenococcus koreensis; assembly: GCF_003795145.1. Lineage (GTDB taxonomy): Bacteria > Bacillota > Bacilli > Lactobacillales > Enterococcaceae > Tetragenococcus > Tetragenococcus koreensis. The sequence goes on from NZ_CP027786.1 coordinate 1,933,384, forward strand.
TGGTGGCCAAGTGATGGTCTCTAATTCTTATATCGATGGTAGTTATTCGGAAATTTATCCAGAAATAACGCAAGATGAAGCTGGATTGAAAAAATTATTCAAGATGTTCTCTTTCCCTGGTGGAATCGGCTCACATGCTGCACCTGAAACACCTGGTTCAATCCATGAAGGCGGCGAATTAGGTTACTCCATGTCACATGCTGCTGGCGCGGTTTTAGATAACCCAGATGTTATTGCAGCAACCGTTATTGGAGATGGCGAAGCAGAAACAGGACCATTGGCTGCTAGCTGGATGTCCAACAACTTCATTAATCCAGTAAACGATGGTGCTATTTTACCTATTCTAAATTTAAATGGCGCTAAGATTGCTAATCCAACGATTTTAGCTCGTAAAAGTGATGAAAGTTTGAAGAAATATTTTGAAGGAATGGGCTGGAAGCCTTACATTGTTGAAGGAAAAGATCCTGAAAAAATGCACCCATTAATGGCAAAAACTTTAGATGCTGTTATTAACGAGATCCAATCCATTCAACAAGAAGCTCGTAAAAAATCAGCTGAAGATGTAGCCATGCCTCATTGGCCAATGATCATTTTCCGTGCGCCAAAAGGTTGGGAAGGTCCCGAAAAATGGGATAATGAACAAATCGCTGGAACATTCCGTGCCCATCAAGTACCTATTCCTGTGGATGCTGACCACATGGAATATGCAAAAGACTTAGAAAAATGGTTGAAGTCTTATCGTCCTGAAGAATTATTTGATGAAAATGGGACAGTTATTGATTCGATTAAAGAACTTTCACCTAAGGGCGATCAACGGATGTCAGTCAACCCTATCACAAATGGTGGTCTTGATCCGAAACCATTGAATATGCCTGACTGGCGTAAACATGCAGTAGATACCACAAAACATGGTGCAACTACTGCACAAGACATGACCATTCTTGGCAGCTTTATAGCAGATATTATCGAAAATAATCCTACTAATTTCCGGGCTTTCGGTCCAGATGAAACAAAATCCAATCGTTTGAATAATATGTTCAAGGTTACAAATCGTCAATGGGTTGAACCTAGAGAGTTATCAGATGAATGGCAATCTGCAGTAGGACGGGTCATTGATGGACAATTATCCGAACATCAAGCTGAAGGATTTTTAGAAGGATATGTTTTAACAGGTAGACATGGTTTCTTTGCTAGTTATGAAGCATTCTTGCGTATTGTTGATTCAATGTTGACACAACACTTCAAATGGATAAGAAAAGCAAGCGAAAAAAGTTGGCGTAAAAACTACCCATCTTTGAATGTGATTTCATCGTCAACTGTCTTTCAACAAGATCATAACGGCTATACCCATCAAGATCCAGGCGTCATTACTCACTTAGCTGAGAAAAAACCAGAATATATTCGGGAATATTTCCCCGCTGATGCAAACACATTGATGGCTGTTATGGATAAATCTTTGAAAGAAGAAGAAGTTATCAATTTAATTACTTCAAGTAAGCATCCAAGACCACAATTTTATTCCGCTGAAGAAGCGCAAGAACTTGTTACTCGCGGCGTGAAGAAAATTGATTGGGCAAGTAATGATGACGATGGCAAACCTGACATTGTATTTGCAGCTGCTGGTTCAGAGCCAAACTTAGAAGCTCTAGCTGCTATATCGATATTGCATGAACAATTTCCAGAAGTAAAAATTCGCTTTATCAATGTTGTTGATCTTTTGAAACTGCGTCACCCTGATGTAGATCCTCGTGGGTTGAGCGATGAAGAATTCGATGAGTTGTTTACGACAGACAAACCGATCGTGTTTGCTTTCCATGGCTTTGAAGGATTGATTCGTGATATTTTCTTTACACGTCATAATCGAAACTTAAGTATTCACAGCTATCAAGAAAATGGCGATATTACAACTCCATTTGATATGCGTGTGCTTAATGAATTGGATCGTTTCCACATAGCTAAAGATGCTGCTGCCACAGTTTATGGTAAAAAAGCAGACGACTTTGCCAAGGAAATGGATAAAACATTGCAATTCCATCATGATTATATTCGTGAAAATGGCGAAGATATCAGTGAAGTGCAAGATTGGCAATGGAAAGATTTGAAATAAGCTCTGATGAGCTAATATAGAGTAGAAAAAAGAGAGGGTTTATGTTCAGCGTATGAGCATAAATCCTCTTTTTATATATACAAGCTTTTCTTTCAACGCTGTAAAATATTATGATTGAAGTGTTCAACTTTCTTTTTTTCGTTCTAAAAAATAAACTATTGGCAAAAAACCAATAGTTTATTTCTCTTAATCGCAAAATCCCAATACTAAATGTAATCCTTAAGTTATAAATGATCGTTCAACATTACTATCAGTATTGAAACCTTCAGCACTTTCGTTGTCGTTTGTATTACAATTACTTACCAATAACTAATCTTCTTGTATAAACTGCTTGTCCTGAATGCATAGCAGCGTCATCAATACTAGAGACTATTCGAGCTTGACGCGTAACCGCAGGCGTCCAGCTTTCATCTATAATCTCCTCCAGTTCGTCATCTTCTACTTGTCCTAAATAAGTTTTTGTAAGCTTAACAGCAGCATCTAAATAGTTAACTAATAACTGTTTATCAGATACAACGACTTTGGCCGCTTCCTCGGGCGTGTGCTTATAATCTTGTGTGTCATCAGGCAAGTCTAATGAAAATTTATCATTCCATCCCTCACTCGTCCATAATGGGGCGCTTCCATTAAGTTCTGAAATTTGTAAATCAAGCATTCGCGCAGTATGCCATATAAGCCAAGTGACTGACTTAATAATCGGCTTAGGCATGGTGTTGGCTTGTGTCATATCCATTTGATTAAGTGTATCAATAAAGCGTTCTTGAGCTCGATCTAAAGTGTCCATAGATAACTGTGTACTTCGCATAGTATATCTCCTCCATTTTTATAATGTATAAATAGATACTTCCTTCAAATTAAACCTTCCATTACCAATCTAACACAGCCAGTATTTGTCAACAAACGTTTCACCTTTTATGTTTGATATAAATAAAAGTGAAAATTGGCTCTCTATGTTTGAAAAAAGCAGACTAGCTTTAACTAATAACACTATTGGTGGAACATTAAATGATGTCCCTCCAATCTATAAACTATTGGGGGTATCTTCCTTGATGTGCCTCCAATCGATGAATTATTGGGGGCATCTTCCTCGATGTCCCTCCAATCTATAAATTATTGGGGGCATCTTCCTTGATGTGCCTCCAATCGATGAATTATTGGGGGCATCTTTCTCAATGTCCCTCCAATCTATAAATTATTGGGGGCATCTATGGGAAAACAAGCTATTTTCCGCTTAAGAAAACGACTCCCATTACTATAAGGCCTTGGCTAAATAAATATTATGCTTAGTCTTCTTACCATATAAAAAAACACCTAAGCAAGTTTGGCTTGTTTAGGTGCTCAAATAGTAGTTACCCTTATCCAATATAAGGTTCTAAAGCTTGTTCTAATTGTTCTTTGGGATGAAAGCCTACTAATGTATCAACGACTTCGCCGTCTTTTTTAATCAATAAAGTAGGGATACTCATAATGCCAAATTGACTTGGCGTTTCTGGGTTTTCATCAATATCCATTTTATTAAAAGTTACTTTATCGCCCAATTCTTCAGATAATTGTTCAACTGCTGGTGATTGCATTTTACATGGGCCACACCAAGTCGCCCAAAAATCGGTTAATGTCACACCGTTAGCTGTATCTTGTTCAAAAGTTTGATCCGTTGTTACGTTTACACTCATGATAAAAGTCCTCCTCATTATTTATGATCACCATTTTTAAATTGTTACTCTGTTTTCAACGCCGCAATAATATCTTCTTCCATTTTTTCTGGTTTAGTTTGCGGTGCGTAGCGTTTGATTACTTGTCCGTCGCGCCCCACTAGAAATTTAGTGAAATTCCACTTAATTACCCCGTGACCAGCTGCTTCTTTTAGATGGGTAAACAATGGATCGGCTTCATTACCATTTACTTTCACCCGTTTGGTCATTGGGAAACTAACACCATAATGAACCTTGCAATAATCTTGGGTTTGCTCATCATCATCTAGTTCTTGATGAAATTGATTAGAAGGCAATCCCAAAACTTCAAAGCCTTGTTCGTTATATTTTTGATATAAAGATTCAAGGGCTTCAAGTTGTGTAGCAAGTCCACATTTACTGGCAGTATTTACAATTACGACAACTTTACCTTTATAATCACTCAAATCAAGCGTTTCGCCGCTCATTTCTGTTTCTTTAAAATCATAAATCGTTGACATAGCAAGTCACTTCCCTTTCAAAGAGCAGTTTATTAAAGCATTTCTTGGGTAGGTTGTTTTAAATAATCTTTCAAGCCATCCATCAAATTTTTATTATCTGCTAGCATACGATAATACTGTTCAGCATTTATTCCTGCTTGTTCTTTCATACATTTCTCCAGGCGTTTTTCGATTGCTGATTTTTGTTCTTTTCCCTTTTCGGTAAGCTGTACCATCAACTGCCGTTGATCATCTTCTGCTCGACAACGAGTCAACCAACCAGCAGATTCTAAACGTTTTAATAAGGGGGTTAATGTATTACTTGCTAAATCCAACTCTTTAGTTAAATCACTCAACGTTTTACAATCCTGCTCCCAAAGAGCTAGCAATACAATATATTGCGTATAGGTCAAATGATAGGGCTCCAACGCTTTTTGGTAGAATTTGGCAAAAAGCCGATTCGCATTATAAATCGAAAAACAAAGTTGGTCAGCTAATCTTGTATCTGTCGTATTTTCCATATAAGACCACCTTCTGTTCTTAAGTTACTATGCATTGGCTGCTTCGGTTTTTGCCTCTAACTCAGTGATATATTGATAGGCTTTTTGTCCAGCAATACCACCATCATTAGTAGCGGTAACCACTTGTCGCAATTCTTTCTTACGAATATCGCCTACAGCGAAAATGCCTGGAATTGTTGTTTCCATATTTTCATTTGTAATAAACCAACCATCTTCATCTGTAATGTTTAAGGGTCTAAAAGGTTCACTCATAGGTTCAATTCCTACATAAATAAATGTTCCTCCTGCTTCCACTTCAAAAGGTTCACCTGTTTTATTATTGATTCCTTTAACGCCAGTTACTTTGTTTCCGTCACCAACGATTTCTTGAACATTGCTGTCCCAAATAAAATCAATTTTATCATTTTTAAACGCGCGATCTTGAATGATTTGTTGCGCTCTTAATTCATCACGGCGATGGATAATCGTTACCTTGTCAACCAGGCGAGTCAGATATTCCCCTTCTTCTACTGCGGAATCGCCACCACCAACGACGACTACATGTTGGTTACGGAAAAAAGCTCCGTCACAAACAGCACAGTTAGAAACGCCACGTCCTCGGTATTCTTCTTCACCAGGTACGCCTAAATCACGATAATTAGAGCCTGTCGCAATAACGATTGCTTTAGTTTCGTAATCATCGGCATCTGTTTCAATTGTTTTATAGTCACCATGGTCTGTCACTGACTTAACCGTACCATAGCCAAAATCAGCGCCAAATTGGATCGCTGAACCATACATTTCTTGTGATAGGTCGGGGCCTAAAATAGATTTAAATCCCGGATAATTTTCAATTTCTGCGGTATTATTCATTTGTCCACCATAAATACCACGATCTAGTAGCATTACTGATAGATTTGCTCTTGAGGCGTAAAGTGCTGCTGTCATACCTGCCGGACCTGCACCAATAATGACTACATCATATTTTTTTTCCATTTAAACACTTCCTTTGTTCCAACATTCAATCGCGCACGATTTATTCTGTAACTATACTAAACCTGTTTCCTAAGTTTGGCAATGATTTTGTTTATAAGACAACCACAAGTTTTATTTGTTTAAAGAAGTTTTATATTATCTGAGGTTTCCTTTGACTGACAAGTGCTTCTCTACTTGTTCTCATCCCTTATCTGAGCATGTAACTTCGATTCCTTCACTCGACTGTATAGTACCTTTTATTGGACTATTATTTGTGATTCTAAGGAATTTGAATACCGTAGCTGGCCATCTTTCGTAATTACCAAGCCATTTAAATCCTCTGATTGATTTAAAATATCAATAATTTCTTCAGGTGTTTTTCCAAACAAGCGCGTAGTCCAAATTTCACCGTCAACTGATTTATCAGAAACGATTGTGATACTAGCCAAATTTGTTTCAAGCGGATAGCCGGTTTTTTGGTCAAAGATATGATGGAATGTTTTTCCGTTCAATTGATTGGTGCGTTCATAAATCCCTGAAGTAACGACCGATTTATCTTTTACTTTGATCGCTGCTGCCAATTCACCTCGTGGAGAAAACGGGCTTTGAATACCAATACGCCAATAACCATCTTCATGTTTGGGTGCATCTCCGTAAGTTAGAACATTTCCCCCTAGATCAATTAACGCAGAATTGACGTTGTTTTCTTTAAAGTAAGTCAACAACTTATCTGCAAAGTAACCTTTTGCAACGGCCCCTAAGTCTAATGACATCCCTCTTTTTGTTAAAAAAACCGTTTTAGCTTCTTCATTCATATAAATATTTTTCGGGTCAATTCGCTGCAGCAACATGTTAATTGCTTGATCTGAAGGACGGTTAGCATCATCAAAGCCTATGTGCCAAGCTTGAATTAAGGGGCCGATCGCAATGTTTAAAAAACTATTCTGCGGCAAACTGTGTTTTTTCCCTAATTTAATTAATTCAAATAACTCATCATCGACTTTTACAGGAGCCACACCTGCTTGATGATTAATCACCATCAATTCTGACGCGTCATCGTTGGCACTAAAACGTTTTTCATAATCAATCAATTGTTTTTCAGCTTCTGGCAAAAGCTCTACAGAATGCGCATGTTCTACCCATAATTTGATAACCGTCCCCATTAAATGAAGGGTTCTTCTTTCCTCACTCATATACACCCTACTCCCCATCTTTTCTATTCGTTAAAGTTTAATTGATAGCCAACCAAAAAGCTATCCGCAAATGTTACTTCATCCTTTACATAAATCTTACCAAATTCATCGAGTAACCCATGGAATTCTTGCGCATCTTGCAGCGTAAAACCTATTAATTCAGGTACTTGTTTTTTTAAGGAAGAATAGTTTTTAATACCATCTACACCAAGAAAACCGAATAACTTTTGCGTATACTTATCTGCAATAAATACTTTTTCGTCAAAAACGTATAGTAATAATGCATCCGCCGTCTCTTCCCCGATTCCTCGTAATGACAGCAATTGTGAACGCAGTTTTCGTTTATACGCAATCTTTACTTTTTCTAAATCAAAGTTGTAGTCATTAAGCCACTGAAATGTCTCTAAAATTGCCCTACTTTTATTTTTATAAAAGCCGCTAGGACGAATCAGTTCCATTAAATGCTCTCTTTCCAACTGATGAATCTTTTCGGGCATAAAAGCTGTTTCTGCTTTGATATTAGCCAAAGATTTTTCGACATTGTTCCAATTGGTATTTTGCACCAAAATCGCACCTAAGATAATTTCAAACTTACTATCGGCCGGCCACCATCCTTGTGGTCCCATTTTTTGCAACATTTTGGTATAAAGTTGATATAGCGTTAACCTCTGCATCTTTTTCTATTCTTCCTTATTTTTATTTTAATATTTTAACATAAAAGCACAGTAAGAATAACAAAAACAGACTGAATATTATCGTGATATCCAGTCTGGGTTTTACGTTTTCTATTTTTCAGGTACCTCTATCGATAAAAGGTTGGCATATTGTTGGGAACCATGCATATCACTTTCTCCTACCGATCCTTGTGACCAAGGACGTGGAATTGTGATTTTGATGCCTCGTGCCGGTTTTACATGTTCGAAAGTAATAATATCGTCTACCTCTATTTGATACAACTTAGCAAAACTTTCTTTCGTTAAGACTTTACTGGCCACAAAATGCTCATAGTCCTCTAAGTTATCAAATAAAATATCAAATGTTAACTCAAAGGGACCTGAATTTTTACTGCGAATTACCCGCGCATAATCTTGTAATTTTATCATTTGCCCACCTCCTGCATTATCACTGGAAATTGTGCTACTGGCTCCTCAATTTTTAGTAAATGATACACATTAAATTGACAAACTTTACCTAATGGGATTTCTAATGGCGTAAAGGGCATCCCAATATTGCCAGAAGTCGCCACACGACCTGGATAACCATAATGTAGTAAGGTAGTACGAATACGATTTACCACTAATTGCGCCATTTCTTGTGTAGGTGCAGCTACTTCTGCGATGACACACATTTCATGGCCCGCTTCATCGGTTAAACTTTCTAAATTTTTCATTGTCGCATTCTTCCCATATGGATGAAAAATAATTTGGGATTGGCTGCATTCCTCTGGTAATTCTTTTTCCATTTGTTCTTTGACATAGGCGAGTGCTTCATCCATTTGCGAAATTAAAATCGGATCACGCACGCCCATAACTGTAATCGAACGATAACCAACGACTTTTGCGCCTTCTAATTTAACCATGTAATTTTCATCTTTTATAAAACGACTCCCAGAAATTCGAGTGGTGCGATCTGTTTCCGCTTTAAACTCACATTCTTCCAGATTTAAGGTTCCGCCAGGTCCTGGTAAATTGAAGGCGCTGCTTTTTTCATACATCGTATGAGCCGCAACAGTATGCGGCAGCGCTTTGGCGTCAAGGTTCATTGGCTCAATCAAAAAATGATCAGAACGCAAAGTTCCCAGTACGGTTTTACCGGCGGGCACACAACAAATCGCGCCACACTCAATAATTTTTCCCATATGCCAAGCTAAAGCAGAATCAAAACCATAATACATTCCTAAAGCAGCTGTAGGTGCTGGATCATAGGTTCTGCCGCCAATAATCACATCAGGCTTTTTTTCAGCTTTTAATAATGTCAAATACGGTTCAGCGCCCATTTGTGCCGTAACTACTGTCGTTTGGTCCACTTCTTCTTGTGTTAGTTCAGGAACATTTTGCATCGCCGTGATTTTTCCATCTTGCAAAGCGCTATCAATTTGTTTTTTAGGAATATCACTATAGATCTTTGCTAAGTTAATCGATAATTCTTGTTCATTGGCGATTTGTTCCACGATTTTTATAAATAAATCCACATGCTGATTCGTACCGTCACCGCCCGCCGAACTGACGATTAAAGGGATCCCTGCTTTTTTAGCAGCTGGAACTAAAACAGACAGTTCTTTATAGTAGGCGGATTCAGGACAAGTCATTTCGCCTAGTGCTAATTTTTGCGGTCCTGAATCTGTCGAGCCAGCATCAACAACAATCCCGTGTGGTTGCCTTTTCATTCCACGCTCAAAATCTTCTAAAGGAAATCCATAACCTAGCATCCCATTAGGTACTAGTACACGTAACTCTTCCATTTTATTACCTCCAATTACTTGAATACTTATATTTATTGTATACTCAAATGAAATAAACGTCTAATCCACTTTTTAAATTATTTGTTCTGGGCTTAACAGAAAGTAAAAACTAGCTATTAGATAAGCCCAACAGGCAGAATTATTGAATTTTTCACAAATTTTGCTATAATGAACATAAGTTCTCAATGACTGTTTGGAAGTTTCCGGCACAATGTTTGAGAACTATTTTTATGAACGTAAATAAGGTGATGACAACGAATCAACAAATAAAAAACAAATTAGCCTTACTGCCTGATCAACCTGGTTGTTATATTATGAAAGATAAAACAGGTACGATCATTTATATCGGCAAAGCAAAAATTTTAAAAAATCGTGTACGTTCTTATTTTACTGGTGGTCATGATACAAAAACTGAACACTTAGTTAGTGAAATTGCAGATTTTGAATACATCGTTACTGAATCAAACATTGAAGCATTATTACTGGAAAATAATTTAATCAAAGAAAATCTGCCAAGATATAATATTATGCTGAAAGACGATAAAACTTATCCTTTCATCAAAATTACGAATGAAAAATATCCACGCTTGTTGATTACCCGTAAAGTGTTAAAAGATGGAGCAGAGTATTTTGGTCCTTATCCAGATATTGGTGCTGCCAATGAAACAAAGAAAATTCTGGATCGTATTTTTCCTTTGCGTAAATGCGGACCTCATCAAAAAACGCCTTGTTTGTATTATCATTTAGGTCAATGTTTATGTCCGTACGCTTTTAATGTGGACCCTGCTGTCTATACGAAGATTGTTAAAGAAATCAAACACTTTTTTAATGGCGGCTATAAAGATGTCCAACAAAGTTTGAAAGAACAAATGGATGACGCTGCTGAAAATATGGAATTTGAAAAAGCAGCAGAGTTGCGCGATCAAATCAATTCTATTGAAACAATTATGACACGACAAAAAATGACTTCTACCGATTTGAAAGATAAAGATGTCTTTGGCTACACAGTGGATAAAGGTTGGATGTGCGTCCAAGCATTCTTTATTCGTCAAGGTAGGATGATTAAACGTGATGTATCGATCTTTCCATTTTATAAAGAAGAAGCCGATGACTTTTTGACTTATGTTGGTCAATTTTATCAACAAAATGAACATTTTATTCCAAAAGAAGTATTAATTCCAAACGATATTGACAAGACTGCTGTAGAAGCATTATTAGATACAAAGGTGATTCAACCACAACGTGGACAAAAGAAAAAACTAGTAGAGCTCGCTAATAAAAATGCTCGTGTAGGTTTAAAAGAGAAATTTGATTTGATCGAACGAGCGCAAGAACGGACGGTAGGAGCTGTCGAAAAACTAGGGCAAGCATTAAATATTCCTACCCCTGTTCGTATTGAAGCTTTCGATAACTCGAACACAATGGGGACAAACCCTGTTTCTGCGATGGTGTCCTTTGTTGATGGCAAACCATCTAAAAAAGATTATCGCAAGTACAAAATCAAAACAGTAGATGGGTCAGACGATTATGCATCTATGCGTGAAGTAATCTATCGTCGTTATTCACGTTTGCTAAAAGAAGAAAGCACACTCCCTGACTTAATTTTAATCGATGGTGGTAAAGGACAGGTAGACGTAGCAAAAGATGTATTAGAAAACCAACTAGGTGTTGATATCCCTATTGCAGGACTAGCCAAAGATGATAAACATAAGACAAGTGAATTATTATTTGGCGAAGATTTACATTCGGTAATGCTAGAACGTAGTTCCACAGAATTTTTCTTATTGCAACGCATTCAAGATGAAGTGCATCGTTTCGCGATTACTTTCCATCGTCAATTACGCAGTAAGAACAGTTTTTCTTCTAAGTTAGATGGCATTGCTGGACTTGGCCCTAAGCGAAAAAAGAATTTGCTGAAAAAATTCAAATCATTAAAAGGCATTCAACAAGCAACTATTGAAGAAATAAAAGAAGCGGGTGTTCCTAAAAATGTAGCGGAAAACGTTATGGAAGAATTAGCGCCTGCAAAAAAAGATAAAGAAAACTCCACTGCGAAGGAGTGATGGAGTCTAGTTATTGAGAGAGTAATAATTTTGACTCATTTCTCCCATTGATGTTGTTATAATATAGAAAGCTAACAGAATGAAGAAGCTGTGACATAAGTTTTTTTGATAATAAAATATCCGAACTATAGAGAGATTACTCCTGCGATTACTCGTCGTAAATTCACGACAATTGGCAATTTCATCAACTATAGTTCGGGTATTTTTGTCTGGTTTTTACTTATGTCACAGCTTCTTTCTTTATTTATTATCTTCAATCAAGCTTCAGCAGCAATTCTAGCGATTTCAGGTAACAAAGTAAGTTTTCTTTGTCGGCTGACCTTTTGCCTGGTAGTTAAAACAGCATAATTTTTCTTTCGAATCACTGTTAATAACTCAAGTTTCGCACATGTAAAATGATATTAAACAACGGTCTTATCAACTCTTAGGTCGAAAAAAGTCCTGATATTGACTGCCTACCTTTTTATACAAAAAGAACTCCTTTTGTTTTATAATTGATTTAACCACAAACCAAAAACAAAGGAGTTCTTGCCTTTATGGTACACTTAAAAGCTATTAAAAATCAATTACCGAATGAAATAAAAGCCCTTTTTTCTGAATTAAAAGTCACGCAATTTTTAAAACAAGCCCATATGGAAAAGCAAAAAGGGTATTCGGTGGCTATTCTATTCACTTTTCTCTTTAGCCTCGTCTTTAAAGGAAAATCCTTAAACCAAGTTCTCAGTGGGCGGGAAAGCGACCAATACATGAAAAAAGATACCGTGTATCGATGGATGAACAATCCCCATAACAACTGGCGTCTGTTTTTACTTCGGTTTAGTGCGTCTGTCATCGAAAAGCTCCATTCTTTAACGGATACGAAAACCCATATTCGGACGTTGATCTTGGATGATTCGACGTTTTATCGTAATCGAAGCCAAGAGGTACCAGGCTTAGCTCGTCTTTGGGATCATGCGCTCAAACAAGGATACAAAGGGTATCGTATGCTTACTTTAGGATTCTCCGATGGCTATTCTTTCATTCCGATTGATTTCGGGTTACTATCCGGTAAGAAAAAAGTGAACCAAACAATAGCAGAAAAAGATCAACGAACCGTAGGAGCCAAACGATTCAACGAACCGTAGGAGCCAAACGATTCAACGAATCAAGTCGTAAAATGCCCGAAGTGGCACTTGAGATGGTTCAACGCGCCTTGAACCAAGGGATTTACGCCACCCATGTGTTGATGGATAAATGGTTTACTTCCCCTAAAATGATAGACCAATTACACGATATGGGGATTCACACCATTGGGATGGTGAAAAATGGAAAAACCAAATACCTTTTTCATCAACGTTTATACAAGCTGGAAGAACTTTATGCCAAATCTACGAAAGAATATACACAAGAAGCGATTATTTCCTCGATTGTGGTGAAACCAAGCTCCGGCAAAAATCCCGTGAAAATCGTTTTTGTCAAAAATCACAATAAGAAAAGTGCTTGGTTGGCGATTATGACCGATGATCTGGATTTATCTTCCCAAGAAATGGTCAAAACATACTCGGCGAGATGGGACATCGAGACATTTTTTAAGGCATCGAAATCATTGCTTCATCTGACTAAAGAAACACAAACGCGACATTATCAAGCCTTAATTTGTCACACCACCATTGTGTTCACACGGTATATTTTATTAAGCTGGCAGCAGCGCTGTGCCAATGATGAGCGGACCTTAGGTGGCTTATTTTATGAACTGGGCGATCAAATAAAAGAACTCGATTGGTCCGCTGCTCTTATCGAATTAGTACATATTATTCAAGCGGTAAGCGAAGAATCAGGAAGCCAATTACAAGATTTTATTACAAGTCAACTCCAACACTGGGTGGATACTCTGCCCCGTTATATCAAGGCTTATCTCCCAGATTTGGTGTGCGAAACTTGAGTTAATAACTCGCGATAGAAGAAACTAGCAGCCACAACCGCCTTGCGTGCCTCTTGATCAATCAAGGGGAGCATGGTTAACCCGTTTTGATAAGACTTTTCAGCAATGTGAGCTTCAAATTCCCATGCAGCAATAAATTCATCTGTTACCTTTTTTTGCTGCAGCATACGCTTAGATACGCCAAATTTAGTTAGAACTTCTTGTGGCAAATAAATTCGATTGTTATCAAAGTCTTCTCCTATGTCACGCAAAATATTCGTTAATTGCATCGCTTCGCCCATCTTTTTGGCTTGTGCTGTAATTTTCCGCCAATTTTTAGAAAGTATCGGCAACAACATCAACCCAACTGAGCCTGCTACATAATAACAGTAATCAATCAGTTCAGCTTGTGTTTCAGGCTGAGTAAACGTCTCATCTTGCTTTTGCCCTTCCAGCATGTCGAAAAATGGCTGTATAGGCATATCGTAATTTTGAAATACCACTGACAGTGCGCGCCACATCGCTTGATTGGGTATATGTCCTGTTGCAAACGCCTGGAGTTCTTGTTCTAATTTAAGCAGGCCTGTAATATCGTGATGTTTATCAATTAAATCGTCTGCCTTGCGACAAAACGCATAAACCGCAAAAATGCTCCATGCTTTTTCTTTTGGTAATTGTGAAAAAGCCGCATAAAAGCTTTTTGAATGCTGTTGAATTATCTTTTTGCACGTAAGAAAATCTTCTTTATACCGTTCAAACTCATTGGTCATCTTTTAGCAACTCCTCCACTGCTAGTTTGGCACTTTGCATAACGATTGGCACGCCCGCTCCTGGATAAGTACTACTCCCGCAAAAATATAAATGATCTGCATAGGCAAATTTGTTATGCGGCCGATAATAATTACTTTGCTTGAGCGTCGGTTTCAAACCGAATGTTGCTCCGTTATAGGCGTTAAAATCCGTTTGGAAATCTTTAGGCGTATACTGTTTTTCAAAGACAATATGCTCATCAATATCTTTAAATATTGTTTCTTCTTTTAGTTTATTAAGCACTTGTGTCCGGTACTTTTCAATCGTAGCTGAACTCCAGTCTGAAAACTTAGATAGCTCAGGAACAGGAACTAGGATATAGACTGCTTCATTTTCGGATGGAGCCAAAGATTCATCCATCAATGTCGGAACATAAATATAAAAAGAGGGGTCATCTGGAAGAGTACCTTCTTCAAATAATTGATCAACATTACGTTTGAAATCTTTAGCAAAATAAATCGAATGCAAAGCCTGCACATCATATTTTTTATCTACCCCTAGATACATCAAAAAACAAGAACACGAATATTCCATTTTTTTAATTTTCTTATCAGTATATTTTCCTCGGTCATTTTCATTAGGAATAAGTGCTGTCATTGCGTAAGGAAAATCTGCGCCACAGATAATAGCATCGCCAAAAACTGTTTCCTTTCCGATTTGAAGCCCAATCGCTTGCTTGTTTTCAATTAAAATTTCATCCACAATTGTATTACAATACAGTTTACCGCCAAGCTCTTTAAACAATCGCTCTAAAGCTTGCGCAAGAGTATACATCCCTCCTTTAATAAAATAAACACCATAAAATAATTCAATCATAGGTATCATTGTATATAATGAAGGGCCCTGATATGGTGAAACACCAATATAAAGGGTCTGGAAAGCTAACGATTTACGTAACCGTTCATCTTTTACAAATTTTACAATTGAACTATATGCATCGTTAAATGTTCTCAGTTTTAATCCAGCCATCAATGAACTGGGATTATAAAAATCCCAAAATGAACGAAATGAGCGTGTAATAAAAGCATCTTTAGCTATCAGATAACGCTTATAAATATCAGACAAAAAGCCTAAATATCCTTGGGCGTCTTCTTCAGAAATTGATTCTAAGGTATGCATCAACTGAGTTAAATCCGAAGAAAATGACAGTGGCGGTTCTTCAAAAAAATATAAATGAAGCATGGGATCTACTTTTTCCATTGGTAAATAGTCTGCTGGATTTCGCTGACAGAAAGAAAAAATCTCCTCGTAAATATCTTTCATCATAACAATCGTTGGACCAACATCAAAGCAGAACCCTTCTTCCTTGATTTGATTCATTTTTCCGCCAACTTGGTTATTTTTTTCGTAAAGTGTCACATCATAACCTAAATACTGTAAACGCACAGCAGCGGTCAAACCAGCAACACCAGCTCCTACAATCAATACTTTCTTCATACACACTCACTCCCCCATCACAATTATTCAAAAAATCCACTTAAACAACAAGAACAGCTTCTTTAACATTTTGTTTTTAAAATCACAAGATTATTATAACAGGAGTGATTGAAATTTTACCAACAATTACCCTTCACAAAATGATAGCTTAAATTTCTCTTTTTACTATTGAAAAAAATAGAGCAGCATTCTTTAATCACGCCAGCCGTGATAAAAATGCTAACTCTATAGGTGAGGTTATTGAAGCAGTTCTTATTAAAACAATTAAATTTAGTTACATGCACTTTCTTATGAGAATCATTGTCTATCAATTCTTTGATTAGGATTAGGGTAGGGTTAAGTTTTTCCTTTCTTCCATCTCATTCGAATTTCACCTTTTAGATATTGATAAAGCAAAAAACGTTGACGGTAACGCTTAATTCTTTTATATCTTTTATAGTGCTTTTTATAGAACTGTTGATAGTGGTTTTCTGCCGGCCAAAAAGTGCTTGCGGGTTGAATTTCAGTTACGATCGGTTGTTTATATCTGCCAGAATCAATCACTTTTTGTTTTGATTCTTCGGCGATTTGTCTTTGTTGTTCATTTCTCACAAAAATAATTGGTCTATATTGATAACCTCTGTCTTGAAATTGACCTAACCCATCTGTTGGATCGATGAGTTGCCAGTATAAATCAACTAATTCTTTATAGCTAATCATCTGCGTATCAAAAATAATTTCAACCGCTTCGACATGGCCTGTAAAACCGCCAAGTACTTGGTCATAACTTGGATGTGGTGTATGTCCGCCCGTATATCCTGACAAAACAGAATCAATGCCCGACTTAGTTTCAAAAGGTTCTACCATACACCAAAAACAACCGCCACCAAATATCGCATAATCTTGATAGTTAAAATCTTCAATACTATGTTTCGAAAAATCAAAACGTGCTTCTTCAACTGACTCCCCTGTAATTTTTAAATAAAAATCAGCAACATCCCCCGTTAAGTTATCTCTAAGGGCAAGTGGACGAAATTTTTCTTCCAATTTAGCAAGCTGAGCGTTGACGTTGGCGCCTGCTTCCAAAGCATCCTTTGTTGAAGTTAACACAGACCGTTCCCAATCACGTGTTCCCTTATTGATGATAAGATTATAAAGTTCTCTTAGCACCTCTTCTCTTGTCCGTTCCATTTTTATCCCCTCCTGGAGATATAGCCAAAACCAGAAAATAATTATGCTCTATTTTATACATCAAATGTTTTATGATACGCCGCTAAGTTTAGAAATGAATAGCAATCTTTTTCTTTATTATAAACGCTAAGTTTGTATACTACTAATATTCGAATTTTATTCTAGCTAAAACGTGACCTTTAACATAGCTATACATTATGGAAGTATAGTGTCAATAATTTCAATGTTTTCATCACTTTTTAAGGCGCCGTCTATCACTAAGTCTACATCTTGTATAATAAATCTTTCATAGTCTATAAAAATAGGACGCCCGAAACTCAAATAATGCCTAGCCATCTTTTGTATATTATCAGTAGTTTCACCTTTAAAATCTCGTATCAATCTCCGAGCAAAGCAAATATCTAGTGGTGTTTTAACGTAAATAACCTTATCAACCATTTCTTGGATTGCTTTATGTTTATAACCAAAGGGAAAATCAACAAATAGGTAAGAATACCGACCATAAGCTGCTTTAAGATCTATTAATAACGCACTAACATCATATTGATTGACTGCAATTTCAATAGGCGTAGAAATAGCGGGCGCCGAGGGCAAAGCATCAATATCGTAATCATCAAACGATAAGCATTTACTATTTGGATATCGTTTGATCAGCCCCTTAACGATAGTGGTTTTACCACTACCGCCCATACCACTTACTACAATTACTTTACTGTCTTTCATTTGTTAGCTATCCCTCCAGATTCAAAGCCAAGTAACCAATTGTCTTATAAATACCTCACTTATGATACGGTTCTCCACGGTTAATCCGAAATGCACGATAAATTTGTTCAACTAAAATTAGGCGCATCAATTGATGGGGGTAGGTCATTTTACCAAAAGAAAGCTGAGCGTTGCTTCTATTTAAGACACCCTCACTCAAACCTAACGAACCCCCAATCACAAAAGTTAAGTTGCTCTTGCCTTGAATCGTCAATTGGTCAATTTGTTTAGCAAAGGCTTCACTGGAAGGATTTTTTCCATCAATTGCTAATGCGAAAAGAAACTCGTCCTCCCGAACTTTTGCTAAGATACGTTTTCCTTCTTTTTCTTTTACTAAAATCATTTCTGTCTCACTCAGATTTTCTGGGGCTTTTTCATCTGGAACTTCGATGAACTGAATCTTGGTATATGCTTGTAACCGTTTGGCATATTCCTGGATCCCTTGTACTAAATATTTTTCTTTTAATTTTCCTACACTGATAATTTTAATATTCATAAATGTTCTCCTTTTACTTTTTCAACATAGTTATGCACAGTTTGCACAGAGTTATCCCCAGTTTTCTGTGGAAAACGTTCCTTTTCTAGCAAGGTTTTATATAGGAACGTATGTTTTAAACAAAAATATCCACTTTATCCACAAGCCTGTGGATAAAGACTACTTTAATTATACACAACTTTTCCTCAAAATTTTACACAATTGTTGTGGAAATTGTTTCTTCATTTTTTTGAAAATTTTTTATCCCAGCTTTTTCACAATTATTTCAAAGTCTGACAGTAGACTAGACTTACCTAATAATATTATACTAGGTATATAGAAATTACCAAGGAGGTAATGACCATGGCAAAAAAAGATGTGACTCCCCGTCCTAAAAAGAGTGGGTGGGTTAAAAAATTTGGAATTGGTCTGTTAGGTGGGGTAATCGGTGGACTACTTGTAATCGGTGGATTTTATTATCTTTCCGGCGGTTCAGTTAACCCCTTCCAATCAAACGAAGCAACTTCCACATCCGGTGTAACGGATGATAATGACAATGTACAAGTAAGTAATGTGAAAGTCGACGCGGATAGTGACACAACTGATGCAGTAAATAAAGTGCAAGATGCGGTTGTTTCCGTTATTAACCTACAAAACGCTTCACCACAAGGAAGTGAGGGCTTCTTTGATACAGAACAACAAGAAGATGACTCAGAGGAAGAACCTGCAGGTGAAGGTAGTGGTGTGATTTATAAAGAAGATGGCGATAATGCCTACATCGTAACAAATAACCACGTTGTCGAAGGTCAAAATGGACTAGAAGTTTTGATGTCCGACGGCACAAGAGAAACTGCAGAATTAGTTGGAACAGACGCATATACCGATTTAGCTGTTTTGCAAATTTCTTCTGATAATGTAGATACTGTTGCAACATTTGGAGATTCAGATGAGTTAAAAGTCGGTGAACCTGCTATTGCAATTGGCTCTCCTTTAGGTTCTGACTATGCCAATTCTGTAACACAAGGAATCATTTCTTCTTTAAATCGTTTGGTATCAAGTCAAAGTGAATCTGGTGAAGATGTGAATATCAATGCTATTCAAACCGATGCTGCAATCAACCCTGGTAATTCTGGTGGACCTCTAATCAACGCTGGTGGTCAAGTAGTTGGTATTAATTCTAGTAAAATTGCTAGTTCCGGCCAAGCAGGTGTAAGTGTTGAAGGCATGGGCTTTTCTATTCCAAGTAACGATGTGACTGATATTATTAACGAATTAGAACAAAATGGTGAAATTACTCGTCCAGCACTAGGCATTTCCATGCTTGACTTAAATACTATTTCTACTGAACAAAGGGAACAAGTTTTGAAAATTCCTGATTCTGTAGAAAATGGTGTTGTCGTCCAAAATCCTGGTAATAACTCTCCAGCAAGTGACGCAGGTTTAGAACAATACGATGTCATTACAAAAGCTGATGATAAAGAAATAACAAACTCTACCGAACTTCGAGCTGCCTTGTATAAAAAATCAGTAGGAGATAACTTGAAACTTACTTTTTATCGAGAAGGTGAGGAGCAGTCAGTAAACATTAAATTGTCAGAAGATCAATCAATCATTGAACAAAATAACGGAAACCAATAATAAATAGTAAAGGACGAGGTTAATTGACCTCGCCCTGTTTTTTTCTATTCTCCAAAAAATGCTTTTCCTACAACCGCATCTTCCGATAATTCTAATATACCACGCTTTTCTGGAGCATCAGGCAACTGCAATTCTTTAGCCGAGCAAATCATCCCAAAGCTTTCGACGCCTCGTAATTCACCTGGCCAAATCATTGTGCCATCTGGCATCATCGCTCCTGGTTTTGCAACAACAACTTTTAGCCTTTCACGAATATTGGGGGCCCCACAAACAATCTGCAGCGTCTCTTCTTGATCGACCTCAACCTCAGTAATTGATAAATGATCGCTATCTTTATGCGCTTCACAAGTTTTCACATAGCCTATAACAAACTTTGTCTGAACCTTTGTAGGTAAAGTTTCAGTAAAGCCAGCTTCTTGCAAAGTCTGGTTCAGTAAGCCAATTTGTTTTTCTGTAAGTTCTACTTGGCCCACATCTTGTAACGCCATTAACTGAGAAATCCCAAAGATATTCCAACCAACGGTGCGTTTATCTTCAGTTTGAATTCGGGCAACCTTTCCTTTGCGCGTCACCTCTTGTAGTAGCCCCTTATCATCGTCTGTAATGATTAGCAGTGTGTCACCGACATAAGCTGGATTATAAGCAAAAATCAAAATTGTTCCTCCTAAAAATTCATTTCACAACATATTTTCTTTATTCATACAAAATCGTTTTACGATTCTGACTCTTTACTAGGTGTGATAATCAATACATCGCATGGTGCTTGGCGAATAACATAACTTGCTACGCTTCCCGTAATGAAACGTTCTACAGCATTTAAGCCGGATTGGCCAACCATGATCAAGTCCACACCATATTTTTCGGGAAGTTCAGCGGTTAAAGCCGTTTTGGTTGAACCATAGACAACCAAGCCTTCAATATTTTCAAATGAAACAGAAGCAGCATAGTCTTTGCATTCTTGAATCAGTTCATTTGCATCTTTTTCTTCTTGTGCAAGCACTGATTCACCTAAAGGAGCAAACCCCATAGTTGAAGGAACTTGCTGTTCGATGACTTTGACCACAAGGACACGTCCATTATTTCTTCTAGCAACTTCAACTGCTTTTTCAAATGCTTCGTTTGCTTGAGAAGAACCATCCACGCCAACTAAAACTGTTTGATATGTTTGATCCATTTTGCTCACCCTTTTTATTTTTTATCCTACACTGCGTAAAAAATCTTCAATTTCTTCTTTTGTTTTTCGTTTTTTATTAACGAGACGACCACTTTCTTCGCCATTTTTTATGACAACAAAACTTGGAATACCAAAAATATCCCACATTTTTGCAATTTCTATATACCTATCACGATCAACTGCAATAAATTGCAAATTGGGAAAGTCTGCTTCAATTTCCGGTAAAAATGGCTTGATAAATTGACAATCGCCACACCAATCTGCCATAAAACAAAAGACGTTCGTCCCTTCTTCTACATAACTAGCCAACTCTTCAACATCTTTTGGAATAATCATAAATTGCCAACTTTCTTTTTATACTAATTTCATTATATCACTTTTTATTCAAAGTCGTTATATTTGAAATTTGTCACATCTATAAATTATTGGAGGGATCTTCCTCGATGTGCCTCCAATCTATAATTTATTGGGGGCATCTTCCTCGATGTGCCTCCAATCTATAAACTATTGGGGGCATCTTCCTCGATGTGCCTCCAATCTATAAACTATTGGAGGCATCTTCCTTGATGTACCTCCAATCTATAAACTATTGGAGGCATCTTCCTCGATGTGCCTCCAATAATTATGGATAATGGTGGCATGTATGTGAGAAAATAAGTTATTTTTCCGGTTAAGAAAACAACCCCTGTTACTATAAAGTTTTGTCTCAATAAATTTTACTCTTGAAATATTTTTAGAATTGGTTTTTTAGTCTTTTACTTTACCTATTTCCCTTTAACAATCGTTTCCACAGTACTTTTATCTAGACCTTTTAATACCTGGATCAGCATTTCGCGCGCAGCTTCAAAGTCAGCAATATTAAACATTGTTTGGTGCGTATGAATATAGCGTCCACATACTCCAATAACCGAACTTGGAATCCCATGATTCGTAGTGTGTGCATTACCGGCATCAGTACCCCCTTTTGAAACGAAATATTGATAAGGAATATTATGGGTTTCTGCTGTATCCAACAAATATTCTTTTAAGCGTGGTAACATGATCAAACCTGGATCGTAGATACGTAATAACGTGCCTTCACCTAAGTGTCCGAAGGTCCCCTTTTTGGTTTTCGTATCATCTGCTGCGGAACAATCGACCGCAAAAAACAAATCCGGATCAAATTTGGTTACTGCCGGTTTTACACCTCGCAAACCCACTTCTTCTTGCACGTCAGCACCTGCAATCAACGTGTGGCCTAATTTTTCATTTTTTAAGGCTTCCAAGGCTTCTAAAACTACCGTACATCCGTAACGGTTGTCCCATGATTTTGCGATGATATTTTTTCCATTCGCTGTTTTCGTCGTTTCAACTTGAGGAACCAGGGTATCGCCAGGGCGTACGCCATATTCTTCTGCTTCTTCTTTGGATTCAAAGCCAGCATCAAATAAAATATCCGTCACTTGCACAGATTTTTGACCTGCAGTTCCTCGTAAAAGATGTGGTGGGACTGATGAAGAAATACAAGGATAGTCGCCTTTTGCCGTTTTCAAAGTAAAACGTTGCGCCGAAACCACATAAGGATTCCAACCACCTAGAGGCGTTACTTCAAATAATCCGCGATCCGTAATTTGAGTAACCATAAATCCAACTTCATCCATGTGCGCTGCAACCATGACACGTGGCGCTGTTGTGTCTTCGTGCGGCCGAATTCCAAAAATCCCCCCTAAACCATCTTGTTCGACATCGTCAACTAGAGGTGATATCGCTTCTTTCATATAAGCCCGAATGTCTTGTTCAAATCCACTCGTTCCTTGTAGCTCTGTTAATTCTTTAATTCGTTGAAATGTTTTTTCTTCCATATTATTGTTTGGCAAAAGCCAAAACCTGCCCCCTTTTAATTTCTTACTTATACTTTTTATTATAACGTAAATTCGATTATAGAAAAGCCACCTCATAAAAACTAACAAATTTTGTTATAATAGTATAAAAAGGAGGGCCTAGCCATGCGTAGTGAAGCAGAAATGATGCAGCTGATTTTAGCAGTAGCACAAAAAATCTCGCAAGTAAAAGCTGTTGCTATGAGCGGCTCACGGGTAAATAAGAACGTTACTAAAGATGAATTCCAAGATTACGATATTGTCTATATCGTAGATGACAAAAAAACGCTCCTAGAAAATCGCCAATGGCTAAACGCCTTCGGTCAACGCTTGATCATGCAAACGCCCGAAGAAACTGTACTCTGGCCCTCTGAATTAGGCGAGTGTTTCACTTTTTTAATGTTATTTGAAGATGGCAATCGCATCGATCTAACGCTTTGCCCTATCTCTTATATTCAGCAGTGGTCAGCGGGTGAACCTATGATAAAAATACTCTCTGATCCACAACGTTTGTTAGCTAACCTACCTGAACCTTCCGATAATGCTTATCAGTTCCTCTCTGCAACCCAACGTACTTTCAATGAATGTTGCAACGAGTTTTGGTGGGTAAGCACTTATGTTGTAAAAGGTCTAGCGCGCGGCGAATTACTGTATGCTAGCGATCATCTATATACCATTTGTCAAAAAGAACTATTAAGATTGTTAAGTTGGAAAGCTGTCTTGCAGAAAGATAAGATCAACGTTGGTAAAAATTATAAATATCTATTCAACTTTCTCCCTGAAAAACAGCAGACATTTGAAAATTTGTTAAGTTTTTCTAGTATTGATGCTTGTTGGCAATCGTTATTTGCAACACAAACTTCCTTCCATGATGAAGCAAAAGATTTTGCTCAGATAGCTGGATTTGAGTATATAAATAGTACTGCTGAAAAGATTATAGCGTATACTCAGCAGCATTATGAATTAGCAAATAACCGAGATTGAGTCCAGCGGCAACTAGAAGCAAAAAAAACAATTTTCAACTGCAAACTTTTAGTAAACGACGATCAGTGTTCTATGTTAAAATATAGACAAGATTATTTATCGAAAAGAGAGGAGCATGGCGATGTATGAAGAAGATCAAGTAAGTAATTTCAAAGGCGGAGTAGCTATTGGCGTAGGTATTGGTCTTTTAAGCGGTATCGCTTCTGCATTATTTATCCAAAATAAACAACGACTATCAGCTGATGACATCTTACAAGGTATCAAAAAAGCCTTTTTGAAAGAAGGCCCTATTGAAGGTTCTTGGATTAATTTTGAAAAACAACCGATACGAAAATTTGCCGTTCGTACAGAAGGTTATAACGGTGGAATTACACGTCTAGAAGACGACCATTTGATTACCTATGAATTTTTAGCTGACGCTAAAACTGGTAGCGTATTGGATATTAAACGTACCAGCATTTAAAGTAAGAGACTGATACAAAGAGGATTTCAATTATGAAAGAACTGCTAGTCCATTTTCGTTACAAAAGGCGAGGGTTTAAATTATTGCTAAAAAGTAAGTAATATAGCAAATTCACTTATTTTTGTTATAAAAAAATTCCGAGTAGCGTGGCCAAAGCCGCTTTACTCGGAATTCTTTATTTTCTAAATTTGTTTATTTTGCTAAGCGATAAATCGCGTCAGCATAGATAACTGTAGCCTTATACAAATCGTCTAGTGCAATAAATTCGTTTGGTTGGTGCATAGTATCTACAAATCCGGGGAACATTGCTCCAAAAGCGACGCCGCGTTCTAATAAACGCCCATACGTACCGCCACCGATAATTTGTTCTTCACCTTTTTCACCAGTATGTTCTTCATATACATCCAATAATGTTTTAACTAGTGGATCTTCTTGGGGAACGTAATGTGGCAACATATGATGACCACCTTCAGTCAAAGTAACACCATATTGACCGATCTTGTCATTTATACTAGCTTGTAAGGTTTCTGATGAAGTTCCTTGTGGGTAGCGGAAATTCAAATTGATTAAAGCATCCTCTTTGTCTGTATCAAAATCAAAAATGCCGGCATTCATAGTCAATTTACCCATTTTAGGATCCTCAAAAGCGGCTCCTAATTTTTCACCATAGAAGTCTTCATGAACATAAGCTGCAGCAACATGAAGGAAATTTTTGGCGCCCCCAGCAAAATCATAATTATCTAAAAAGGCTGCCAACCAAGTTGCGGCATTGTGACCGAATTGTGGGCTAGCCCCATGAGAACCCTTCCCGCCTACTTGGAAAATAATCGTTGTACCATTTATTATACTTGTTCCTGATATTGGTGTTGTACCCACGTATTCATTAAAAGCAATTTCCATTGCTTCTGCTTGTTCAGTAGTTGTCGTCTTTACTTGGGCAGAAGCGCTTGTAGGAACCATATTATCGCGCAGACCGCCTTGGAATTTTTCCAGTGTATAACTGCCTTCATTTCCAATACCGATATGAACTCGGATAGATACATTTCCTTTTTCGCCATTAATAATAGGAAATTCAGCGTCCGGTGAAAAACCAAAATCAGGTGTTTTTTCTTTTTCAAAATAATGGTCCATATCGCCCCAGCCGCTTTCTTCATCTGAACCTACGACAAAGCGAACTTTTTTAGATAAGGGTAGATTTAAATCTTTAATAATTTTCATCGCATAATAAGCTGCGAGACTTGGGCCCTTGTCGTCTGAAGAACCACGTGCAAATAATTTACCATCTTTAATCACTGGTTCATACGGATCTGTTTCCCAATCATCGCCTGCAGGTACTACGTCCATATGACCGAAAATACCCAACGTTTCATCGCCTTGACCAAATTCGATATGCCCAGCATAATTATCCACATTTTTAACGGTAAAACCATCGCGTTCACCGTAAGAAAGCATATGTTTTAACGCATCACGTGGTCCCGGTCCAAACGGTGCATCGGCTGTTATTTTGTCATCTTCTCGTTCACTTTTTACCTTTAATAATTCTTTTAAGTCGTCTAGAAGGTCGTCTTTTCTTGCATCGACTTCTTTTTGCCAATCAATTGCCATAAATAATTCCCCCTCGTAATTTTAACTTCTTTTTTATGATACCACTTATTTGCTTGATAAAAAAGTTTTGTAGCGTGCCCATTTCATTTACATTATTTTTCTTCACTAAAGGAAAGAGTTATAATAAAAAGAGCATGAATAAATCTTAAGGAGCTGTTTTTATGCAACGTTTATCAAAACAATGCCTGTCCATTATTCAAACACGACCACAAAATTCTCATAAAGGAACGTTTGGCCGAACCGTCTTAGTCGGAGGAAATGCCCAGTTTGGTGGCGCAATTATGATGAGTGCCGAGGCTTGTGTAAATGCCGGTAGTGGTTTAACCACGGTAATGACTGATCCCAGCAATCATCCAGCTTTACATGCGCGCATGCCAGAAGCTATGACGGTTGATTGGAACGACAAAGAATTGTGTGATTCTGTGCTTGATTCTGCTGATGTTATATTGATTGGTCCTGGTCTAGGAGAAGATAAAAAAAGCCAAGATTTATTGTCTTACATTTTTCAAAAGCAAAAAGAAGATCAACTATTAGTGATCGATGGCTCAGCAATTACATTGTTTGCTAAAGGCAACGAACAACTTCCTTACCCGACACAAACGATTTTTACACCTCATCAAATGGAGTGGCAACGACTAAGTGGCGTAAAAATCGCTGATCAAACTGAAGAAAATAATCAAAAAGAACAGAAAAAACTACAAGCAACCATCGTTTTAAAAAGTCATCATACAGAAATTTATAGCAATCAAGGTCGGTTTCAAAATCCATTGGGTAACCCTGGCATGGCGACAGGCGGTACCGGAGATACTTTAGCAGGAATCATATCCGGATTCTTAGCCCAATTTCCTGATACAGTCGATGCTACAAATGCCGCCGTTTATTTGCACAGTTACATTGCCGATCAATTGGCTCATGATAATTACGTGGTATTACCCACTAAAATTAGCCAAGCTTTACCTTATTGGATGAAGAAGTTTGAACACTAATAGTATTATAAAGCTGCCTGCGCAGGAAAATAATAATTTTCCTACAAAGATAGCTCTGTGTTTATTAGGACGCCTCTATCAGTACATTTAAAATAAGTAATACTTGGGAAAAAGAGGGCAAATCACTCATACTTTCCTTCGTTTATAAAAAAGACCTTGGGGTTTATTTATATACCCAAGGTCTTTTAATTTCGGGTCTATAATATTTAGTGTTGTTACTCATAGAATGAGTGATAGCACTTATTTTTTTGTATAACAAAAAAGCATTTGTTTCCTTTATAATTAAGTTGGACACAAAATCTAAAGGAGGAAACAAATGCTTCATTATAAAGATATCAAAAACAAAGACAATAATCTAGACCTAGCGGTTAAAAATCTACTCAATATGAAGGACCCTCACATCTTTTTTTCAGCTCAAGCGGTGCAAAAAGAAAACCTTCATCACCGAATGTCCAATGTCTTTTACGGTGTCCTCACGTACACTCCGAAAGCTTGCGAGTGTTGTGGTGTGATAAATGAAGGGAACACTCTTATAAAACATTCCTTGAAGCCTTCTGATATTCAGTTACTTCCTTATCAGGAAGTGCCTAGTATCTTGCGATTATTTAAACAACTCTTTTACTGTAAAGCCTGTCATCATACCCTTAGCGCCAAAACCTATTATATCGCTAAAGATCGTTATATTTCGCAAGCTTTGAAATTTGCCATTGCCGTCGATCTAAAGAAAAAAATTTCTATGAAGGATATTGCTTTGCGTTATTTGGTTTCGGTTAAAACGGTGGAGCGTGTATTGGATACCTTCTATAAAGGGCCCCAATTCAGACCAAACGATCTGCCTAAGCATTTATTAATCGATGAATTTAAAGGAACAAAGGATTGTGAAGGCGCCATGTGTTTTATCTTTAGCGACGCTCAAACCGGGAAAATCATCGATATCTTAGAGGACCGCCGAAACTTCAAATGAGTCGCTTACTTTCAACGGTTTGCTTACCAAGCCCGTCAAAAAGTCCAACATGTGGTCATGGATATGAATGCTTCTTATAGTCCCATGATCCACCAAGTGTTCCCGAAGGCGAAGATCCTTATCGATCATTTCCATGTCATCCAACAAATCTCGCGCGCCTTCAACCAACAACGCATTCGTTCAATGAACAAGCTGAAAAAGGGAGACGCCCAACAAATGAAAGATTATCGAAAGTTAAAAAAATACTGGAAACAATTGCAAAAGAAACATCAACATTTAGGGTACGAACAACTAAAACAGTTCCCTCTTTTTCGCAAAAAATACGTCACAGAATCCGAAGTGGTCGATTATTTATTAACGATTGATCCTGTCCTCCAAGCTTCTTATGAAGTTTATCAAGGGCTCCTGGAGGCTTTTGAGAAGCGCGAAGCGCAACAGTTCTTTACCATTATTGACCAACTCCCTCAAATGCTAGAAGAACCGTTTCGCAAGTCCCTTCGTTTCTTAACTAAATACCGAAACGCCATTATGTTGTCCTTTACCCAGCCTTATTCGAATGGAAAACTGGAAGGGAAAAACAACCTGATTAAAGTCATACAACGGGTCGCTTTTGGCTTTCGTTCCTTCCAACATTTACGGAAACGAGTGCTTATTCAACAAGGGCTCCTGGAAGTCCTATAAAATAACAAAAAAAGAAGAACCGAAGTCCTTCTTTTTTATAAAGGTTTTGCTTAAACAACACTACTTGTCAAAGGCCCTTAATTTCTCTATTTATTAACCATTTTTACGCAATGATTCTACATCACGTGCAATGACTAATTCTTCATCTGTCGGAACTAAAAGTACTTTGACTTTAGAATCGTCAGTTGAGATTACTTTTTCTTCGCCGCGCACATTATTTTTTTCTGGATCAATTTCGCAGCCAAACCAAGTCATCCCGTTAATCACATTCGCACGAGCATTCGCGTCATTTTCTCCAATGCCAGCAGTAAATACGATCGCATCAACGCCATTCATTGTAGTTACATAACTACCGATGTATTTACGAATACGATCAGCAAAAATATCTAACGCAATTTGAACATCTTCATTATCCATATTATCTTCCAAATCACGCATATCACTGGAAATACCTGTTAAACCAAGCAAACCTGACTTTTTGTTTAAAATGTTTAACATTTCGTCGATATCAATATTTAATTTATTCATCAAATATTGCAAAACAGCTGGATCGATATCACCAGAACGAGTTCCCATAGTCACACCAGCTAATGGGGTAAAGCCCATTGAAGTGTCTACGGATTTGCCATTTTCAACAGCTGTAATCGAAGCGCCGTTGCCTAAGTGACAAGTAATAAGTTTCAAGTCTTCAATTGGGCGTTCTAACATATCAGCTGCACGTTCTGCAACATAGCGATGGCTAGTTCCATGGGCGCCATATTTACGAATATCATACTTTTCTTTATATTCTTTAGGAATACTGTAACGCGCATTAGATTCTGGCATATTTGCATGAAATGCTGTATCAAAAACAGCCACATTAATTACATCAGGTAATAATTCTCTAAATGCATTAATCCCCATTAAGTTAGCTGGATTATGCAAAGGAGCAAAATCAGCTAGCTCTTCAATTTTTTCCAGAACGTCATCGTCAATGACGACTGATTTGTCGAAATATTTCCCACCTTGAACTACACGGTGACCAACACCGGTAATTTCATCGTAAGAACCCAAAATACCTAATTCAATCAATTTGTCCAGCAACATTTTAACTGCAACTTCGTGGTCATTAATATCCTTCGTTTCTTCATATTTTTGACCGTCTCCATATTTAATCGTAAAGATCGAATCTTTTAAGCCGATTCTTTCTACAATCCCTTTAGCAGCTACCTCTTCTGCTGGCATTTCATATAATTGCCACTTTAAACTTGAACTTCCTGCATTAATTGCGATTGTTTTTGCCATTTTTTATCCTCATTCCTTTTATTTTAAAATTTTAGTACTGATACTAATTTTTATCTTTAATTTGCCATATTGGCAGATTGCCATTCTTTGAATTCTTTAAAGAAAGTAGTAACTTGTGCTGGTTCTTTCAATGATGCCACTTTTGCTAATAGCACTTCCGGCACTTGCTTGGCTGTTTCACCTTTTTGCTGCAAAATTAAAATGCTTTTGCTAGCGGCCTTATTTTTAAATAATTCATCTGGCAATTGGATGATCCCTTGCAGATACACTTTATCAACCAACCATTTTTTTAAATACTCGCTTTGGTCCGTTTCTAAAAAGTTCGTAGGAACTAAGAACAAGCCAAAACCATCCTCTTTTACATATTTCATACTTTGCTCAATCAACAAATGATGAGCAAAACTGTGGTCTTCTTCTGCCGCTGTATCAAATTTTTTCGCATTTTCATCCATTGGATAATAGCCAACGGGTAGATCGCTAAAAACAGCATCGGTAGGATCCATTAATAGGTCAGTAGCCGCATCTTGATGGAACAAAGTAACATCTGTTGGGATCCATTGACTATTACTAGCAGCAACTGCCAACATCGTTTCATCATTGTCTACGCCAAAACCATGCAAATGGTACCCTGCTACTTCCAGATTTGTTAATACGGTAAAGAGTAAATTCCCCATTCCACTGGTCAAATCAGCAATTGTTTTTAATGAATCTTTTTCAGGATATAGTTGTTCTAATAAAAAAACAAATAAAAAACCAATACTGTCAGGAGTCAACTGGTGATTCGGCTGTAGTGGTTCGGTCTGCATTCCTTTTAAAAGCAATAACTGTGAAAGCTTGCGCCGTTCTTCTTTTTCCAAAGAAATTCCCTGAAGCTTTTGATAAATCCGATCGAGTTCCTCGACAGTCGACTGCTTAGGGACACCATCAACGATACGCACTTGGTAATGGTCGTTAATGTTCTCTATATTTTCTATGTAAGCATCTAAATAAGAGGTTTCCAAGGCGTTTTGCAATAACTGAATTGCTTCAAGATGCAAGTGAAAACTTTCTTCAACATTTTCTGCAGACACGGTCTCCCTCACTTTCTTAATTGACTATAACAACAAATTTACCTGTTTAATTCTATCTGATTTAAGTCAAATAATCAACTAACACTGTTTACAGCGCTTCACTTTCTTTTATTCTATGTGTTTATTTAAAATAAAACAGAACAGTTCACTCTGTTTGAAGAATTTCACTGCTCTGCTGTGTATCATTGTTTGTTTTTTTCTGTACTTTTTTCTTAGCAGACGCCTCCTCTATTTTTTCTTTAAAGTTTCTTTTTCGCTCACCCACACTAATGGTTAGCATTAGTTGGTCTTTTTCTTTTTCATAAGACAGTTTTCCCTGATTATAAACAGCTTCTCCTTTTTGCGGTCGTTTGTTTTCCGGCAAAGCCTGGTAGTCTGTCAAAAATAATTCCTTAATAATTTGGATCTCATAATATTCACGTGTGTTCCGTGTAAATTGCGCTTGTAGACGATAATTTTCTGATAGAAATAGTAATAACACGCTTATAATAGCCACCGTGAAAACGGCCGTTAACAACACGCCGCCTTTATGTCTTGTCGATCGTCCATTTCCCATTTTTTTGTTCTCCGTTCAAAAAAGTTACCGTAAATAAAATATACTGACTACTTTTGCGAAATTGTAATTTTCTCACCTCAGTCAACACTGGTTCATAGCCATTTTTCTCACGTATCGCAATCTCATTTCGATTCGAATTTAACTCAATACGACATTCATATTCTCTATTTGTAGCCGAATTTACTTTATTGTAATAAATTTTATTACTTGCTACTCGAGAAAATGTGCCTTCGGCTAATTTATCTTCAAATTGAATCAAGAATACATGCCATTCTTGCGCATTTCTCCCATAAACAGCTTGTTGTACTTGTTTGCTTTGTTGAAAAACGCCCAATGTTCCTAGCAAAAATAAACTTAATACCATTAATGCCACTGCACACTCTATAAGTGTAAACCCCTTATTTTTCACGTATGATCGCCCAATCCTGTTGCTTTGTAGAAATTTTTGCTTGTGCCATAGGACTTGTTTGATAAGAAATTGTAAAACTTCCGTTTCTTGTCACCTGGTAATTTGCCGTTTTCATTTGATATTGCCTGCGTTCTTTTGTTTCTTCATATAATACACGTAACATCTGCAATTCTTCTTGGCTCTTTTTGGTTTCTTTTAAAGCATGTACTTGACTTGTTTGAAAAAGAAAAACGGTCGTTGTTAAAATGGCCAAAGCAACAATACATTCTAGCAAAATAAAACCACTAGTTAATGGTTGTGATCTTTTTTTCATAGTGCCCCCTTGCAAATAAAAAGCTATAGGTAATCTTTTGATTATTTTTATCCCAATAAAAGTGGAGTTTTTGTAAACTGCTGTTATTGCCAGAACCAGAATTAAAATAAAGCGTTTTAATTCTGCTTGCTCTTAAATCTTTTGGCATATCAAGTTTTTCTATCGTATCGGTATAAAAATAATACTCAGTCGTCGTATCTCTTTGCATCATTCGGGTCCTCTCATTCGATGTGATAGCCGCTTGTTGGGTCATTAGTATATTTTTTTCGAAATGATCCAAAAAATGAACAACTTCCAACGTTTCTTTAGCATCCTGTATAACGATCGAAGGCAGGGTGATGAATAGTGTTACCACAAATAAGACTACAAGAGATTCAATCAAAGTAAATCCTGGATAAGGTTTCATGGTTGTTCGCCTCATTCTCATCGCTAATTGTTATATTTTTTATACACTTTATATTGCTCTGAAGTTACCAGATTTTTTAAGGCACTATCTGTAATTTTTTTATTATTGTTAATTTCATAAATTTCAATCTGTGTTTCAACAACTTTGACGATAGCTTCATCTCCTTGGTCTGAAACTGTATCTTTTTGCTTTGATAAATTAGGAATAAATAATAAGACCAAGATACTAATAATTAACAAAACGATCATCATTTCTATTAATGTGAAGCCGCTTTTCGTTTTTTTCTTAAAATCCGTAAACTTGCTACTGATTATTTTCCTTAAATTAAATTTCTGCTGCCGTTCTTCTATCATTCCATAATCCCTCCAATATTTTCATACATAGGTAAAAACATCGCAATATAGATTGCCATAATCAAAACCGCAACCACCAAAAATACTACTGGTTGGACCCATTGAATCCAACCTTCTACTTTTTCAACAATTCTTTTGGTTAATAATTGACTATAAAGCAATAACTCTTCACCCAGTTTTCCCTTAATCTCCCCTTGTAAAATAATCAGCGAGAATTCGGGTAACAAAAATGTATAATGTTCTAATTCTTCAGCTAGTGATTTCCCTTGTGACAGCGCATTATTTAATTCCTTAGCTAAGCTGGCAACTAACGAGTGAGGATTGACGGTCGCCATAAAAGCTAGAATCTGTCGGGCTTCAAGTCCTTGTTTAAACATTTTTCCCCATTCCAAAGCAAAATAGCTGGTTTGAAACATTTTGTATAAAAAACCCACCAATGGCAAATTAGCAAAAAAGACTGCACGCCAAATAACGGGCTGCTGCCGACTATACCACCAACCGCCCCCAAATAAGCAGCCTATAACAACTATCATCCCCACCATAATAAATGGTCCATAAGTTATTAACAAAATACTCCAATGGCTTGTATCAATCATCCCTGATTGCAGCAACGATGGCAGAAGAAAAAAACGCATTGCAAATAATAAGGTAATCACAAATATAAATAATAAAGCTGGGTATGTTGCGACTTTACTCAATTCCTTTTTCTGCTTTCTTAAAATTTGCATGGTATTCAAAATGTTCTTTAATGTTGTAACCACATTTCCATGGACATCTGCTAATTGTACTTGAGTCATTTCTTGCAACGTAAAACCAGCTTGATAGAAACATTCAGCAAAAGTCCCCCCCTTAGCAAGACCGCTAGTAAAACATTGCAAAATTTCCGGGGAAAACTGTCTGTTACGTTGCATGACCGCTAAACTTTCTTGCAGAGAAAAACCATTTTCTAGCAAGCTGATCATCATTTCTAAAAATTGTTCACGCATGAGGGCAGTATTTTTATGCTTGTTTTTCGGCATACAGTAAACCTCCCTCTTGGACCTGAGCGTAGGCTTCAGACCATTGTCTTTTTTCTAAATTACCAGTAAAAAATTCATACGCTAGTAGAGCTCGGCTTTCTTCCTGTTTGTCTAAAAAAAGTTGTTGATAAATTACACCATTTAAGCAATCACCTAATTCGGTCTGGCTACCTACTAAGTCCAATAAACGACTTTTTGTTTCAAGAACTCCTTTAGCATGTACTGTTGCTAGTACAGTGTGCCCGGTCAAGGCTGCACGGATAGCTGCTTTTGCTGTCAGTTGATCACGTATTTCACCAATAATCAATAAGTCAGGACGATGCCGCAATGATAATTTGATTAATTGATCATACGTCTGTTGAATTTTTTCATTCGTTTGCAGTTGTAAAAAATTCGGCTCTTCGATTTCGACCGGGTCTTCAATCGTAATGACTTGTCCTTTTGCATGTTGGGCCAAGTGATACATTAACGTGGTTTTGCCAGAACCTGTAGGACCACTAAAAAGATATAGTCCTCTTTCTTCTTGGATTTTTTGTTGAACTAATTCGGCATCTGCAGAAAAGAAATATGCCGGCTTCTCCTGATTCAAATTGTATAAAAAGCGGATAACTAAACTTTCATTCCCTTGGTAATCGCCAACAGTTGATAACCGTAATCTTTGTGTATGTTCTTTAAATAAATAGCTAATAGCGCCAAGTTGAGCTTTACGTTTTTCTCCAACATCCATTTCACCCAAATATTTAAATCGTGAAATCAGCTGCTGTGCTTGTTCATTTGAAATTTCTTTGTGCTTAATCGTTTGTGAGTTTTTCCGAAAATAAATAATGGCCTGTTCATTTAATAAGTACAGATACATATCTTGCATTTTGTGTTGACTTCCATAGTTAATTAATTCATCAGACAGTTCTTCAATCGTCATTTATTTCCTCCTTTCACTATAAAGTACGCAATTTTTGCTGATTTCTTTTTTTGAAATGGGAAAAAAGTTAAAAATGTAAGTTTAAATTACTTTTAGCACATAAGTTTTCAAAAATAATGATCGTATTTGGAAATAACCACATAAGTTCAGAAAACTTACGTGGCTAATACTAGATAAGCACGTGACTTTGCCAGTGTTATGTGCTTAAGACACAAAAAAGCCCGCTGAAAAATTCAGCGGGCTTTAATGTATGTGCTATTCTAATATAGCTTTAGCTAACAGCGAAGTATACTCCACTCTTCCGACGTCAGTTGGATGAACTTGATCTTCGCGGAACCAGTTATTATTTGGATTACTTAAGTCGTACCAATCAACTAATGTGACACGTTTGTACTTGTCATCCATTTTTTTGAACAAGGTATTATTATCATTTTGCCAACGTTGTGTTGGTACTCGAACATTAATTAGATAAACTTTTCGGTTACCAATGACATTCATCAGATCATCAAATTGTGCTTCATCTGCATAACCGTTACTACCTAAAGCAATCACAACATTTTCTTTCAAATTATCTTCATCTTTTAATTCCTGCAAAAGATCTACACTATCGTATAATTGACGACCAACATCGGCATCAATGACAGCATCAGGAAAAATTTCTTGAATGTTTTTAGTTGAACCTAATAAGACAGAATCTCCGAAAGCTGTAACTTCGGTACTGCGCGCACGTTTCACTTGATTTTCTGTCAAATCATATTTTTCCATCACATGATCCGTGTCATTGCTATATGTTTGTAAGATATTCTCATCAGTTGCTGTGTCTTGCGTTTCTTCTTCATCATTCTCTGCTTCTACTTTTTCACCATCATTTTTGGACTTTTGAGCTGCTTGTTTATTTGCCTGAATCTCTTCTTGAAATTCCTCTTGATTAGCGTCTACATAGTTGCTAGGAGCTGTAGCAACTCCTATAGTCGCAATTAGGACAACGACAAAACCAGCAATTCCCACTGCTTTTTCTTTACTAAGCGCAGGCAAGGCAAACCAATCCTTGATTTTTTTCCAGGTTTTTTTATAGTCAAATTTTCTTAATGGTTCTTCAATGAAACGATAAGATAACTCACTACATAATAAAATCAATGCAAATTCAATGAAAACATGCAACCAGACATTAGTCGCTACATTTACTTTTGCTTCATAAAAAATCATTACAGGAAATTGGTATAAATAAATACCATAACTACGTTTGCCTAAATAACTAAACACTGGATTAGTTAACCAGCGATTCAAGCTCGCACCAGGATGGGATGTCACGGCAACTAAAACAGCTGTAATGAGACTAACTAGATAGATTCCTCCATAATATGGGAAGCTGAATCGATCATCCATAAAAATAAACGAAACCACTAACATGAACAGCGATGCCAATCCTGCAATATTTAGAATTCTTTTAGCACTGTCGGGAATTTCTGTTTTCAAGCGGGTACTAGGCCATATAAAAGCCAGCGCATTACCGATCAAAATCGAAAAGATGCGGGTGTCTGTACCATAATAAACCCTCGTAGGGTCTTCTCCAGGAGTAAAACCAACTGCCATACCGATGGCTGACAAAAGTGCTGCAATTGATAGTGCGTAAAAAATCCAATCCCTGCGTTTAACAAATTTCATTAGAAAAATAAAAAGAATGGGCCAAATTAGATAATTTTGTCCTTCTACAGCCATTGTCCATAAGTGAGTAAATGGAGATTCATTGCCAAAACGATCAAAATAAGAAAGGCCGTGATCGATTTGCCACCAGTTATTCACATACAAAAGGCTACTAAGTACGGCCCCTCGTAAATTATTTAATAAATTTCGCTGAAATAGCGTTATGTAAGCAGTTGAAATAACCAGCACTGTAACTAAAGACGGATACAGTCTTTTTAAGCGCCGTATATAAAATTTCAAAACACCGATTTTTTCATTTTGTTGCCATTCCTGGCGCAATAAATCAGTAATCAAATAACCAGAAATAACAAAAAGGATGGGAACCCCTAAATAGCCCCCAGGCAAATAAGATGGCATCAAATGATAAAAAATGACACCAATTACTGCTAATGTACGAACGCCGTCAATTCCGGTAATGTAACGGCTATTCTTAATTCTTCTTTTCTCCATGTTTTTGTACCCTCTTACACTCAATTTGCCATTGCGTCAAGTTATATCTAATCAAAAAAAGCTTGTAAAAGCAATCTGTAACATAATTCTTAAAAAAAATTAAATCTGATGTTTCCTTGAAATAACAGTATAAAACGATTATAATTCTTCTTCATAAAAATTCCCTAAAATTTGGACATTTTCTGCAATACTGACAAATGCTTTTCCATCAGATTTATTCATCGCCTCACGTAATAAGGGCATTTCATAACGGGTCACAATGGTAAACAATACCGTTTCATTCTCTTTTGTATAGGCGCCTTGGGCATTATTTATAATGGTAATTCCCCGTTGCAGACGTTTTTGCAATGCTGCAATTACCACTTCTGGTCGGCGAGTAATAATCATTACCTGCATTTTCTTTTGTTTGGTGTAGACCACATCGATCACTTTACCACTGACAAATATCGCTAAGGCACTATATAACGCATACTGCCAACCAAATAATATACCCGCTGCGACCATAATCATGCCATTAAAAATAATTGAAAGTGAGCCTACTTCTCTGCCAGTTTTCTTCCGAATATAAATGGTAATGAAGTCTAAACCACCTGAAGACAGGCCATTTTTAAAAGCATAGCCCATTCCAGCACCATTTAAAACTCCTCCAAAAATCGCACAGATAATCGGATCTGTTGTTAAAACCTCTGTTGGTATTAATTCCATAAATATTGAAGTAAACACTACCGTAATCCCAGTGAAAATGGTAAAACGACGGCTGATTTTAAACCAACCCAGTATAAATAAAGGTAAGTTAATCAGCAATAGTCCCCAGGCAATTGGAAAATCCACCTGTAAAAATTGTTGAAACAGCGTGGAGATGATTTGAGCAACACCCGTTGCCCCACTGGCATAAATATTGCCCGGCTCATAGAAAAAATTCAAAGCCACAGAAGCTAGTAACGCATAGACAATTGAAAAAGAAAATCTAGTAACATAATCAGTTTGCAAGAAAAGTTTTAGGGAATGTCTCATTAGCTCCGTCCTTTTTTTATTATTTATCACATTATAACAAAAAAGTTCGAATAAGGATAAAAGCAAACAATAGCCGTTCGTCTTTTTCCTTATTCGATAAGCCTTATTCTTCGGTATCTGTTACCTCAATATTTAATTCATATAATTGAAGCGGAGAAACAGTGCTTGGTGCATTAGACATAGGATCTAATGCTTTACCATTTTTAGGAAAAGCGATCACTTCGCGGATGTTATCTTCCCCAGCTAAGAGCATTACTAAGCGATCCAAGCCTAAGGCAATTCCGCCATGGGGTGGAAAGCCATACTCTAAAGCTTCTAGTAAGAAACCGAATTGTTCATTCATTGTTTCTGTTGAAAATCCTAACGTTTTAAGCACTTGCTCTTGCAATTCTCTAGTATGAATCCGTAGTGACCCACCACCTAATTCATAACCATTCAATACAATGTCGTAAGCTTGGGCATAAACTTTTGCAGGATCGGTCTGCAAATAAGGAATATCTGCTTCTTTAGGCATAGTAAACGGATGGTGAGCAGAAACATAGCGTTCTTCTTCATGATCGTATTCAAATTGCGGCCAATCAACAATCCACAAAAAGTTAAATTTAGTCTGATCGATTAGGTCTAATTCTCTAGCTAAACGCGTGCGAATAGCTCCCAATGTCGCAGCCACTACTTCAAAAGAATCAGCACCAAACATAATTAAATCGCCAACTTGGGCCTCCGTTTTAGCAATAATTTCATCTGACACATCAGTCAAGAATTTCGCAATTGGCCCTTTAAGCCCGTCTTCTTCGACTTTCAACCAAGCTAAGCCCTTGGCACCAAACTGGCTAGCATATTGACCTAGATGATCCATATCCTTACGTGAATAGTTGTTTGCTGCTCCTTTGGCATTCAGTGCCTTGACTACACCACCATTTTGTAAGGCCATTTGGAACACTTTAAAATCTACATCTTTTACCACTTCTGATAAATCAATCAGTTCCATGTCAAAACGGGTATCCGGTTTGTCACTGCCAAAACGATCCATCGCTTCATCCCAAGTCATTTTAGGAAATGGTAAAGTGACATCAATTCCTTGTGTTTTTTTCATCACATCAGCTAACATTTGTTCCGTATATGTTTGAATATCTTCTGGCGTCAAAAAGGACGCTTCAATATCTATTTGGGTAAATTCCGGTTGACGATCCCCACGTAAATCTTCATCTCTAAAACAGCGAACAATTTGATAGTAACGATCAAATCCAGCATTCATCAATAATTGTTTAAAAATTTGTGGTGACTGCGGTAAGGCATAAAAATGTCCAGGATGTACACGCGAAGGTACTAAATAATCACGAGCACCTTCTGGCGTTGACTTGCCTAAAAAAGGTGTTTCAATATCTAAAAACTTATGATCATCTAAAAAGTGACGGATGGTTTGAGTCACTTTAGATCGTAACATCAAATTTTCTGTCATATTAGCCCGTCGTAAGTCTAAGTAACGATATTTTAGGCGGATCTCATCGCCTGCTTTTGTATCCTCTTCAATTGAAAAAGGCGGCGTTTTGGCGGTATTTAAAATTGTAATCTCGTTTGCCATTACTTCAAATTCGCCCGTTTTCATATTAGGGTTAATCGCTTCTTCAGTACGTTGTCTGACAGTGCCTGTAACTTCTAACACGTATTCGCTACGACAAGAATCAGCGATTTCCCAGGCTTTTTGTGAGACTTCTGGGTTAAATACAACTTGGACAATCCCTTCACGATCGCGCAAGTCAATAAAAATAACTCCGCCTAAATCTCTTCTTTTCTGTACCCAGCCTTGTAAAGTAATTGTCTGCTCTAAATTTTCTTTAGCGACCAGACCGCAATAAACTGTTCTATTCCCCATGTTTTTTCTCCTTTAAATCATTTCATCAAAAATTTGTGTAAAATCATTATAAATAGCCGTTAAGGCAATCCGTTTTTCTTCACCGCTTGCCATTGATTTCACGTTGATCATGCCCGCATTCAATTCGTCTTCTCCCAAAGTAAGAACAAGCTTTGCGCCTTCTTTATCAGCGGATTTGAATTGGGCTTTGGCTTTACGTCCCATAACGTCTCGATCAGCTGAAAAACCAGCCGCCCGGATTGCTTGGGTGACTTTCAATGCTTCAACATTTGTGAAATCTCCAATGTTGACCACATAAGCGTCCAATTTATGCAATGCAGGTAGTTCAACTTTTTCATTTTCCAAAACTAGTAACAATCGTTCAATTCCCATAGCAAAGCCAAATCCTGGTGTATCAGGCCCGCCCAATTCTTCAACTAGCTGATCATACCGTCCGCCAGCGCAGATTGTGGATTGGGCTCCCAATTTGGGATTGTCATTCATAATTTCAAAAATGGTGTGCGTGTAATAGTCCAAACCGCGAACCATCGTTGGTTCAACCTCATAGGGAACTTCTAAAGCATCCAGCATTGCAGTGACTTGAGTAAAATGACTTTGAGCATCTTCACTTAAGTAATCCAAAATCGATGGTGCCTCTGCGACAAATTTTTTATCAGCTTTGTCTTTACTATCTAAAATACGTAAAGGATTCTCGTGCAAACGTCTTTGGGAATCTTCACTTAATTCATCTTCATGAGCAGAAAAATGATTCATTAATGCTTGGCGATAATTTTCTCTCGTTTCTTTATCGCCTAACGTATTAATGACTAAACGAAGTTGTTGAATCCCTAACTGCTTAAAAAATTCCAGCGCCATAATCATGGTTTCCACATCCGTTGCTGGATTATCTGAACCAAAAGCTTCTACACCAATTTGATGAAATTGGCGCAGGCGACCTTTTTGAGGACGCTCATAACGAAACATCGGTCCAATGTAAAATACTTTGTAAGGCTTGCTATATTCTGGGCCAAATAATTTGTGTTCAACATAAGCACGCACAATGGGGGCAGTGTCTTCAGGGCGTAACGTAATATGACGTCCGCCTTTATCATAGAAATCGTACATTTCTTTAGAAACGATATCTGTCGTATCTCCCACGCTTCTTGAAATCACTTCGTAGTGTTCAAACGCAGGTGTACGAATCTCATGATATTGATAGTCATTGAATAATACACGTGCTGTTTCTTCAATAAATTGCCACTTTTCAGA
This sequence comes from Tetragenococcus koreensis, assembly GCF_003795145.1. Lineage (GTDB taxonomy): Bacteria > Bacillota > Bacilli > Lactobacillales > Enterococcaceae > Tetragenococcus > Tetragenococcus koreensis. The sequence continues at coordinate 1,974,379 of NZ_CP027786.1, forward strand.
TTCACCAGGCAAAATATCATTCGTGCCTTTTGGGCGTTGATAACTCATTGTTTTTCCTCCTAAAACTCATACCGACAACAAAAAACAAATAAAAAAACACCCTTGTTTTTACAAGGGCGAATTACTCGCGGTACCACCTAATTTTGAAAGTTATGCTTTCCTTTGACGAATAACGCTCGTTTAAGCGGAACGGCTTTTGGCTCGTTCGCCTCTGGAATGTCTGTACATATAGCAATCACTTAAACTATTTTCAGCCAAGATAGTTTCTCTCTAAAAAGTTCTCTTGCTAAATGTCTGTTCCTTCTTAGGCTTTTTTGTATTAGCTTTAAATTACAAGAAAAACCTTGAAAAGTCAAGTTTTTTAGCAATAATATTACTGAAAATTTTCTTTTTTATTTTCTTAATCTACTACCTAATATTTCTTGTCATTTAGCTAGAAAAATTTTAGACTATAATTAAGAAGAAGGTGAAAAAATGTATCCTGGTTATTGTCGCAAACCACATTACTATGAAACCGACCAGATGGGAATTGTCCATCACTCAAATTATATTCGCTGGTTTGAAGAAGCTCGTGTCGATTTATTAGAATACTTAGGACTTCCTTACCAAGATATGGAACAAGCTGGAATTATTGTTCCTGTTTTAGAAGTGAGCTGCCAATATAAAGGCATGATTTATTACGGCGAAAAAGTACGTATCGATACTTTTGTCGCCAAATATAATGGCGCGCGCTTAGACTTTTCTTATGAAATAGCCAATGAAAAGAACCAGCTAGTAACGACTGGAACAAGCAAACACTGTTTCTTAGAGCAAAATTCGAATCGCTTAACCCGTCTAAAAAAAGCGCAGCCAATCTTTCATCAAATTTTTGAAGACTATGCAAAAAATAACCCACAACACCCTTAACTTGATCATTCTAGATTGAAGTGTTAACCAATCCTACCCCTCTGATGGTGCACTTCAATCAATTAGAGCAGGGTAAAGTATTCTATGATAATGATAACAATTAGTAAAAAAGTTAGCGTTTTTATAAAATTAAAGCGTTTTTATTGCTTTTTGCCTCCTACTTCGTATAATCTTGACTATACCAAAAAGGAGGGGATTGTATGTATGTCGTAAAAGTCTTTCATGGTTACATTGCTAAAGATGGTCGCAGAACAAGAGATAAGACACCCACTAACTTGCTACTATTTCCTACCAAAAAAGAGTCGGAAAATTTTGCTGATAGAATCGGTGGACGGGTTAAAAAATTAGAGGAAATTACTAAGGCTTGAGCTTTTCTTTTAAGAGAAAAAGCTCAAGCCTTTTGTTATTTATGTTTTCACAAATATAAATGCCTAAAAAACCAGCATTTATGTTATCATAGAAGGTGGTGTTGCACAAATGGAAAATATGAAAAATAATTTTTTTAAAGATTTACTGCATTTACATAGACCTACATTTAACGTAGTAAAGCTTTTAGGAACAATCGCTTGCATGGCAATTATATTATTTATCGGCTATTTTTCTCATAATATGTCGATTGCAAGTTTTGGTTTTTTAGGCATTTTTATACTTATGTATTACGAAAATATCCCCTTAAAAAACTTGATTTTACGCTTTATAGCTGTTGCGCTTTTCATTTTAACTAGCTTTCTTATCGGCTTTTTAACTACTTTTGCTAGTTGGACTGCTCCAATTGCAGTCGGGTTGATTGCCTTTTTAGGACGCATCTTTTTTCGCCTTTATGATATTAAAAAACCGGGTGTCTTTTTTGCCGTCTTAGTTTCAGCGATGGGCGCAAGTATGCGCATTCCCATAAAACAAGTGCCAGTATTAGGTAGCTATTATTTATTAGGAGCTTTCATTGCGATTCTTATGGCAATAATTGTGCACTTTACTGAAAAAGAACCCCCTACAATTGTAGAAGAAAAGTCTTTTTTTCAACGTGTTCACGAGGACCCTAGTGTTTTTATTGACGGTATCTTTTATGGTGCGACTTTGTTCTTAGCCGTTTATTTGAGTTCTGGATTACAATTGCAAAATCCTTATTGGATGGTGGTATCTTGTGCGGCCATTTTACAAGGAGATAACTTAAGAGCAATTATGCAACGCAACGTCCAGCGTATTTTAGGAACTGTTATTGGCATTGGTATTGCTGCTTTATTATTAAATGCTCCTTTAACTACCTTGGAAACCATCTTTTTAATTATTGCCCTTTTTACAATTTCGCAGATCTCAGTGCGTAGTAACTATGCGTTATCCGCTTTTTTCACAACGCCTATGGCTTTATTACTCTCAAGTTTAACGAAAGACCAAAACGTACCTTCTTTACTACAATACCGATTTATCGGAATTGCTTTAGGTGCTTTATTAGGCGCTTTATCTGCTTGGTTAATTACAACTGGACTCAAATTTTATAATAAATCTTTTGACTTACACGAAAGCTTTGATAAGGAACCCGATTAAAAAAGCATTTTTCTCTGAGATGGGAAAAATGCTTTTTAGTTTATTCATTTGCTTTCAAAGCACCAATCATGTCAATGTTTTTTAATTTAAAATGAGTAATAATCATAACAATTGCAGAAAATACAATTGTCATCAAGGCTGCCATTAAATATCCTATCGGCGGCACTATGAGTGGAAAGACAATACCATCCGAGGAAGCCATCGTTACAATAAACCAAGTCAAAACTTTCCCTACGCCAAAGCCAAACAAAATACCTAAAATAGTGAAAATGACATTTTCACGCACAATATACATCGTAACTTCTTTGTTAAAAAAGCCTAAAACTTTGATTGTAGCTAACTCTCTTTCACGTTCTGAAATATTGATATTTGTTAAATTATAAAGCACGACAAATGCTAAAGTCCCTGATAAAATAATGAAAATTAAAATAATAGGCATTAGATTAGCAGAAGAACTTGCTTGCGTTTCAATCTGATCACTATTAAAAGTGATATTCATCACTTCATCTGTATCTTCTAGCGTTTGTGACAAATCATTTTCCGCTGGCTTATCCATATCTGCCGTTTTGACTAAATAGGTATTTAAGTCTTCATCAATATCTGTTACCTCGTTGAAATAATCTTTTGTCATATAAACATTATGACCCAGATAATTTTCTGTAATGCCGGCAATTTTAATCTCGTATTCATCGCCCTCAGCGCTTTGCATCTTCAATGAACCTCCGACAGAAGCATCATATAATTTAGCCAAACGATCACTTATCATCGCCCCTCCATTTGTTAGGTGTGTTTGTGAGTCGTCTGTTTCAGCATGGAATGTAACAAAGTCCAAAAAAGCGTCAGGCTGCTCTGTTACAGAAAGCGTAGCGTTTTGTTCGGTGGCCCCTTTTTCTTTAAATTTTACTTGCTCACTGTAAATTGGCAAATAGCGGTCAACTTCTGCTGTAGCTTTGAACGCTGCTTCTACTTGCTCTGAATTATCGATGCCCTCTTCATTTAAGGTAACCATGGCTTGGTAATGATTTAATTCTTCAAATTGTTTATAAGCAGGCGCTTCAATTGAATCTTTTAAACCAAAACCAGCTACGATAAGTCCGGTACACCCCGCAATTCCTAACACTGTTAAAATCATTCGTGCTTTATAGCGAAATAGATTTCGGGCAGTTACTTTCTTAATAAAGCCTAGCCTGGCCCATAACGGAGTAATTCGTTCTAAAAAGATGCGTTGACCAGCTTTGGGCGCTTTGGGCATTAGTAAAGAAGTTGGTTTTTCACGTAAATCTTTAGCTAATACATATACGGCTGACCCCAGTGTTGCAATAACTGCTGCTATCATTGCAATCATAATTGGAGTAAACCAAAAACTGATCGGATAATTTTGGAAAATAAACATTTGTTTTAATAGCAAGAAAACAATGGGTGGAAGAAATTTTGTTCCAACAATAACGCCTAAAGTTGCACCCAATAGCACTGTAAAAAAAGCGTATAAAATATATTTACTAGAAATCTCTCGGTTACGATAACCTAAAGCTTTTAACGTTCCAATTTCTTTTCTATTTTCTTCAACCATGCGCGTAATCGTTGTGAAAGTAATTAAAATAGCAATCAAGAAAAAGAAAACCGGAAATACATTGCCGATCGTATCGATGCGGTCAGACAAACTAGTATATTCATTAAATCCCGGATAATTTTTCCGAACATCGGTTAAATAGTTAGGCTCTTCCATGTCCTCAGCTTCTTGTCTCGCTTTGTCAATATCTTCTTGTCCTTCAGCGAGTTTTTGCTGATTTTCGTCTAATGTTCCTTGCTGACCTTTAATACCAACTTCTGCCTCAGCGAGTTGCTCTTGGCTCTCTGCTAGTTGTTCATCAGCAGCTGCTGCGCCATAAGCTGCAATTACCTGTTCTTTTTGCTCTGAAAATTGGTCTTTTTTCTCTTGCAACTCATCTTTTGCTTCATCTAATTCTTCTTGACCATCTGCTAATTTCCTATGATTTTCGTCAAGTTCCTCTTGTTCATCAGCAATTTCTGATAAGGCATCATCTGTTAATTCTTGTTTACGATACTCTTTTCTTTTATCAAAGATACTGTCAATATCTTCTAATTTCGCATTTAATTGAGCTGCATATGCATCTGAAAAAAAATCATAAGGTAAATTTGAAAAAGTTAAGTTCATCATCGAATAAGCGTCTGCAGTAAAATTACTAGCAGAAAGATAAATAAAACCATCAATATCGCCTACCTCAGCTGCCCCTCTTTCAGTTTTATTAATATAAAGAGGCGATTCAACATAACCAGTAATTTTTACCTCTTGATTTTCTAATTGATCATCAGCAATAGTAATGGTCTGACCTATTTCATAATCATCTTGCATTTGAGAATCAATGACTGCCTCATCATCTGCAGTAGGCATACTTCCTTTTTCTAATGTCAATTGATTTTGTTTTTGCTCTTTATCAAAAGAATATACTTGCAAATTTCGATCGTTCTCTTCATCGGAATAAGCAAAATTATAGCCCAATTCTGCATGCGCACCATCAATTTGTTCAATAAGTTCTTTATCCTTAGTAGTTAAACCAGCTGTTCCTCGGATTTGAACATTTGATAATTGCTGCTTTTGAAAATACTGATTTCCTAATTTTTCCAGATCTGGTCCCACTGATTTAATTCCTACAAAAAGTAAAACGCCCATAAAAATAATTAAAACAACAGCAATAAAACGACCAAAGGATTGCTTAATATCACGGAAAGTTGAACGGATGTAGACATTATTTTTCATTGTATTCACCTACCACACGATCGTATCGACTGAAGAAGGGGCTTTATTTTCTTCAATTGAACGAACTTGCGCGTCATTGATTTGAATCACTCGATCAGCCATTTCTGCAATTGCTGAATTATGCGTAATAATTAACACAGTACGACCTAGTTCTCTACTAGCATTTTGTAAGAGCCTTAATATTTGTTTACCCGTTTCATTGTCGAGTGCGCCAGTCGGTTCATCACAAAGCAATAATTTTGGATTTTTAGCCAAAGCACGAGCAATTGCCACGCGTTGTTGCTCGCCTCCGGAAAGTTGAGCTGGAAAATTATCCATTCGACCTTGTAAACCAACTTGTTTTAAGACCACTTCAACGTTTAAAGCATCACTAGCTATGGCAGTTGCAAGTTCAACATTTTCTTTGGTCGTAAGATTAGGCACTAAATTGTAAAACTGAAAAACAAATCCTACATCTGTACGGCGATATTCGGTTAATTGCTTGCTTGAATACTGTGCGATATCCACATCATCGATAAAAATTTGTCCTTCACTCGGCGAGTCCATACCACCAAGAATATTTAAAATCGTGGATTTTCCGGCCCCACTTGGACCAAGAATCACTGCTAATTCTCCTTCTTTTATGCCAAAATTCAGATCATTGTTAGCGGCAATTATTGTATCGCCCATCTGATACTTTTTATAAGTATTTTTCACTTCAATAAAATCCATCTTTTCCCCCTAGTTTCATTTACTATGTACCATACTGAATGAATAACACAAACTAAGAGTATAACAAAATGAAGAACGCTTCAATAAGCAGGCCTTTTTTAGCGCATTATAACTTCGATAAAAACAATAAAGGAAACCACGGTAATCATTTGAATAACGAAAAAAAATAGTATCTATTACCAGCCAATTAACCTAAAAACCTTTTTTTTAATATGACTATAAATACTTATAAGTATACCCTTATAGATTGATTCAACAGTAATTTAGCTCTATTGAAAAACAGTGAGCTCTTTATTGGCTAGTGTATTACCTAGCGAAAATTATTATCTTTCCTCGGCATTACTTAGGTAATAATTGAAAATAGACAACATGAACATAAATGAAAAGTTAGACAACTTCCTGATATTAAAAGGATGTGACTTAACTTTTTCAATTAAATTATAAAACTAAATAGCGTAGGCATTTACCTAAGAAAGCAAATACCACTAATTCAGATATTTATTGTTAACCTATTTTGTAATTACCGATGTTATTCGTTTATTGTACAACTTTCGCATTGCCAATTCATTTTATATATAAAAAAAGTCTACTCAATCGAGCAGACTTCGTTAAACTTTATTATTTAATTAGTTGTTTTCTAACGCGCTTTTTGCTTGTTCTGTCAATGCAGTAAATCCACTTTCATCGCTAACTGCAATATCAGCTAACATTTTACGATTAATATCGATACCAGCTAATTTCAAACCATGCATTAATCGTGAATAACTAATATTGTTCATACGTGCTGCTGCATTGATACGTGCGATCCATAATTTACGGAAATCACGTTTCTTCTGACGGCGATCACGAAATGCGTAGTTATATGAATTCATCACTTGTTCTTTTGCTGTTTTAAATAAAGTATGTTTTGCTCCGTAATAGCCCTTTGCTAATTTTAGCGTTTTTTTACGACGTTTACGAGTTACTGTTCCACCTTTAACACGTGCCATGTTTAATTCCTCCTAAATAATTCTTCATTTGAATGGGTATGCAACACTTGCACAACTCACTATTTCATTTTAGCTAATTGTTGACTGATGCGTTTCATATCATCAGCTGAAACCATAGCTGGTTTGCGCAATTGACGGCGTTGTTTTTTTGTTTTACCGTGGAAACGGTGACTTGTAAACGCACGATGTCTTTTTAATCCGCCATTACCAGTACGTTTTACACGCTTTGCTAATCCGCGGTGTGTTTTTTGTTTTGGCATAACTAATTTCCTCCTCAAAATCTATATGATCTGACTGTTGACTAATTTTTCAGCAAGTCGATTTTACTTGTCATTTTTAGGTGCAAGCATCAAGAACATACTGCGTCCGTCCATCTTCGCTTTTTGCTCAATGGTTGCAACGTCTTCTGTTTCTTGAGCTAAACGATTCAAGACTTCCTGACCAATTTCTTTATGGGTAATGGCACGGCCCTTAAAACGAATAGAAGCTTTCACTTTATCGCCTTTTTCAAGGAATTTACGTGCATTACGTAGTTTCGTATTGAAATCATTCTCGTCGATCGCTGGACTTAAGCGTATTTCTTTTACATTGATCACTTTTTGTTTTTTACGAGCTTCACGTTCTTTTTTCTGTTGTTCAAAACGATACTTTCCGTAGTCCATGATTCGCGCAACGGGTGGCTTTGCTTTCGGTGCTACCAAAACTACATCTAAGTTTGCTTGTTCAGCTATCTTCAACGCTTCTGCTTTTGTTTTGACGCCAAGTTGATCTCCATTTTGATCGATCAAACGCAACTCACGTGCACGAATGCCGTCGTTAACCATCATATCCTTTGCTATGGTCATTCACCTCCAAATATTTTGAGAGAAAGAAAGCTTTATAAAAATTCTCCATAAAAAAACGAGTTCTTCTATAAGAACCCGCACGTATTCCCACTAAGGTATACTTACCCTTAATGCAAAATCCTATTCTGCCCAGTCACTTTTGTCACTAAGGCGAGAAGCGGGTGCTTCTACTTCCATTTCTCAACTTAAATAGTATAGCACATATTCACTATTTCGTCAACTTTTTTCTTATGTTTTCTCTAAACATCTGGTGATTCCTATTTATCCTTTTTTAGAGCCCTTTTTTTACTTTGTACAAAATAACCAAATACAAATACGCTTTATTGTAACTTTTAACGGTTCCTTCTTTTATTAATTGTGGTAAATTGAAAATTACAAATATTTTAAATTATCTGATAATTTAAATCGCTTATTTGTACACAAAGGGGGACGAAAAATTGAAAGCGAAAAAGTTAACGATATTAGGAGCTGTTTCTACTTTATTACTACTAACAGCTTGTCAAGGTCAATCAGCAAGTCAAGATGCTCAAGGAGAGAATACTGAGCAAAAGATTGAGTTAAGTTCTACTGCCGCTATTTCTACAATGGAGCCTAGCCAAGCCGGCGATACAACTTCTACTTTAGCTATGAGTCAAGTTTTTGAAGGTCTTTATGTTTTAGGTCCAGACGATGAATTGCAATTAGGCGCAGCCAAAGAAGAACCGGAAATCAGCGAAGATGAAACAGTTTATACGTTCACCTTAAGAGATGATGCAGAATGGTCAAATGGCACTCCTGTTACAGCAGATGATTTTGTCTTTGCCTTTCAAAAAATTATCGATCCGAAATACGCAGCGCCAAATGCCGATGTGCTCTTTGACGTTGTCAAAAACGCTCGCGAAATTAATTTAGAAGAGGGCGATATTGATACGCTTGGTGTCAAAGCAATTGATGATAAAACATTAGAGTTTACTTTGGAACGTCCTGTACCATACTTCAAGTCATTGCTTGCTTATCCGGTATTGTATCCGCAAAATAAAGAATACGTTGAAGAACAAGGAGACGAATACGCTATTGATTCGGAACACCTCATTTATAATGGTCCGTTTAAATTAACCGACTGGAGTTCTTCCAGTGATGATTGGGGCTATGAAAAAAATGACACTTACTGGGATAAAGATCAAGTTAAATTAGAAGAAGCAGGTGTTACCGTGGTAAAATCTCCTGCAACTGCCCTTAACTTATATACAACCGATGAATTAGATATGATCGATAAACTAAGTAGTGAATACATTCCTTCTTATAAAGATGATCCATCGTTTGAATCTGTTGAACAATTTACCACGTTCTTTTTAAAAATGAACGGTGAACGTGACGGAAAGAAAAATGCCTTAGATAATGAAAATATTCGTAAGGGAATTGCTCAAGCTTTCAATAAGGAAAATTTCGTAGAAAAAGTACTACAAGATGAGTCAAATCCAACCGACCATTTGATACCAAAAGGTCAAACCCAATCTCCAGATGGAGAAAAAGATTTTACAGAAGTGGCGGAGGAAAGAAACGATTATATGACTTATGATCCTGAAAAAGCGAAAGAAGCTTGGGAAAAAGGAAAAGAAGAATTAGGTGTAGATAAAGTACAGCTCGACTTTTTAACGGATGATACCGAAGAAGCGAAGAAAAACGCTGAATTTTTCCAATATGAATTACAAGATAACTTGCCAGGCTTAGAAATAACTGTAGAACAAGTTCCTTTTACCGTTCGTGTTGAACGTGATCAAAACAAAGAATATGATTTAGAATTAGCAGGTTGGGGAACTGATTATCGCGACCCATTAACCGTGATGCGTATCTTTATGTCTAGCAGCGATTTAGGAGGCGTTACCTATAGTAATGAAGAATATGATAAGTTGATCCAAGATACAAGAACAACTCACGCCGCTGATTTAAATGCACGTTTTGATGACTTTATTGAAGCACAAGATATTTTAATTAATCAAGATACGATTATTGCACCAATTTATAACAGAAGCTTGTCTACTTTAGTTAATCCAAGCGTCAAAGATTTGCATTGGCACGCATACGGTCCAAGTTACAGTCTAAAATGGGCCCACAAAGAATAGATACGAGATTTGAACAAAAGTCTCAAGTAGCATTAATTTTAAGAACAATTGAAAGTTTGTTCCTATGCTCCAATGGGTCCTTGTCGCAAAAAGGCGAGGACCCATAGAGCAGGTAACAGGTGATTTTTTGCAAATCTTGCTGGAAAGTACGTACTATTTCAGCCTCTACTCATTCTAATTCATTTTCCTGATAGAATTTTAAAGCTAATTGTAGCGATAATGCAATATTTGGCTCAGTAATATCGATTGCCAATATATCTTCGATACGCTCAATACGATAAATTAACGTATTACGATGAATATAAAGCTTCCTTGCGGTCGCTGCAATATTTTGTTGATTTGCTAAATAACTCGCTAGTGTTTGCAGCAGGTTTAAATGATTTTTTTGATCATATGCGATAAGTTTGTGTAAATAATGAGCAGAGAATTCAGCAGCAGCTTGAGTAGAGATTTGTTCTGATAAAAATGTATCAAGATAAAATTCATTTAAAAAGTGAATGCCACTTTGTGTTGCAGCTACCGTATTTAACATATTCGTTGCTTCAGAATAGCTTTTAGCAACAGATAAAATGGGTTGACTAGATCCTACAACAATTGAAAAATGTAAGGTACGGTTGATTTGTTGTTTTAAATATTTTAATAACCGGTTTAATATCTTATTTTGCTCTGCTTGGACAGCTGCTTGCTTTGTTTCTTTGGCGTTACCTAATAACCCGATTAACTGATTTCCTTGTTTAAACACATTTGAATCTAAGAAATTATTTTGAATATAGCGGTGTAGCGCTGATAACAACATCTGCATCGCTTGTTCTTCATATTTACGTTGCTCAAAAAGGGTTTTATTGCTAATTTTAGGGAAATATACAGAGATAATATAAACAGAATAGTCTAATTCCACATTAATATCTATATTAAAAGTCCTTAACGTTTCAACGTTTGTTATCTTCCCTGCAAATAAATGAGCAAAAAAATCACGATAAACTTGGTTATTTACTCGTTCCTTTTCAGTTTGATGAGCAACTTCTAAAGCAATTGACATTGTACAGCTTTCTAAAGCAATGTAATCAGTATTCACTAATGAGCGATTCTTTAGATAAACAATGATATAGCCGTAATTAATTTGGTTGAAAAAAATTGGCATAATACAACATAGAACTTCTTGTTCATTTTTGTATAATTTACGGTAAAATGGATGTTGTACTTGCTCTACATTTTTAGGCAAATTTTGTAAAGACTGTTTAGGAAAATGATATTCTTTGCCTTGCTTATTTAAAGTCTGACGAAACTCATTTTCAAAACCCGCTAGAGACAGCACTTCCCAATTAGAAGTTGTAACTAACACTGGGTTTTCTACAATTGTTTTAAGTTTTTTAGCAATATAATCGATTCCTCCATTATTTAAAGAAGATTCGAAAAATTGCGAATAAATATCTAATGTAAATTGTTGTTCACTTGCTAAATCAGAAGATAACTGATTCATCACTGTCTTTAAAACTTTAGAAAAAGCTACCCCGTAAGGAATTTCAATTAACGGGAGCCCGAGTTGTCGACTAAGTTTAATAAGTTCGTTAGGAATTTCTGTGAAAAATTGACCTGTTTTAATACACACTGCAGCAATATTTAATTCTTGAAAGTGTTGAAAATAGCGTTTTTGCTGTGCATAACTTTCATAAAAAAAATAGCCTGTAGTAATAATTAATTCGCCGGCCGTTAGCCAATCATCTGCTTTAGGATTATCTAAAATATTTGCGCCAGTGATGATCCGATCCAACCCTACATCATCGCCGGTCAATACTTTAAAGTTATGTGCCATTGGTAATTTTAAAAATTCAGCAACATTCATGGCAAACACTTCTTTCTTCAATAATTTGTATAAGTATATACGATTTAGAAGAGGGAAACAACTATTCCAAATAAGTAAATTGATTTTTAAGGAGGATAAGATGAAACAATTAATTCAAAATGTTCGACTAGAAACAAGCTATCAATCAGAGAACGAAGTGATTGTCAAAACAAATACCGAAATTACCGATGTATTAATAAAAAACGGTGTGTTCACTAAAATAGGGCCTAACTTACAAGAAACAGCTGATGTAACAATAGATGCTAAAAAACAATTATTGTTACCTAGTTTGCGTGAAATGCATATTCATATTGATAAAACCTATTTTGGCGACGACTGGCAAGCGCCGATTCCAGCAAAAGACGGGATTTATACTCGTTTAGAAGAAGAAACAACTTTATTACCAGAACAGTTAGACACCGCTGAGCAGCGAGCTCATACGATGGTACAACATTATATCCGTAACGGACATACTCATATTCGTACCCATGTAAACGTAGATCCACAAATTAAAACGAAACATGTCCAATTGGCTAAACGTGTTCTACAAGCTTATGAGGATAAAATCACTTATGAAATTGTAGCTTTTCCGCAACATGGACTACTGCGCAATGGCACAGAATTTTTAACAACTTTAGAAGAAGCTTTAAAATTAGGTGTTACTCACATTGGTGGTGTAGATCCTGCCTCTTTAGATCGCAACATTGGAGAAGTATTAACAACAACTTTTGCTTTAGCCAAAAAGTATAATGTTGGAATTGATATGCATTTGCATGATCGTGACACACTTGGAGCTTTCGAATTGCATCGTATCTTAGATTATATTGAACAAAATGAATTCACTCAGCCTGTCACTATTAGTCATGCATTTGCCTTAGCAGGCCTTAGTGATGTTGAGCTGAACGAACTAATGCAACGAATGGCAAAAAATAACGTAGATGTTACCACTACAGTCGTTATCAGCGATGAAAATGTTACGCTTCCAGTTAAAAAATTATATGATAATGGCGTTGCTGTTTCCTTCGGACATGATAGCTTAATCGATCATTGGTCCCCTTTTGGTACTGGTGATACAGTTCAAAAATTAAATTTGTTTATCGAACGATGTGGTTACATCGATGAATACCAAATCAGTCAATCTTTAAAATACGCTACTGGTGGTATCACTCCTTTAAATGAACAAGGAAAACAAATCTGGCCACAAATTGGCGATCAAGCAAATGCTATTTTAGTAGACGCTGTTAGCTCTGCTCACATGATTGCACGCCAGTGCCCTATATCAACTGTGTTTTCCACTGGCAAAACCATTTATCAAGCAGACATCGCATTGGAAGGAGCTTACCGCGGATGAAAACTTTAAAAAACGTACGCCTAGAAACAGGAGAATCCCTTGATGAACGTCAACGTATTCAGACCAAAACAGCGCTATTTGATTTAAAAATCGAGGGTGAAAAGATTGTCCAAATTACCCCCTCTACAAAAAATCCAGAAGAGCCGGGCATCGATATGGGAGGCAAATTATGTTTGCCCGCCTTTAAAGACATGCATAACCATCTGGACAAAACTTACCTATCTTTACCCTGGAAAGCTTGTAAACCCAGCAAAAATTTAACTCACCGATTACAATTAGAAGCAGAAGAATTGCCCGAATTAGCTAAAACTGTTGAACAACGTGCTTCTACAACGATTGAACGGTATTTAAATAGTGGAGTAAATCACATTCGTACACATGTTAATATCGATCCTTTTATCGGCTTAAAAAACCTTGAAGGCGTCAAAAAAGCTTTGGAAAAATATCAAGATTATTTAACAGCAGAAATTATCGCGTTTCCACAACATGGTTTGCTTACTCATCCTGAGGTTCCTAACTTACTACGCCAAGCACTAAACTCAGGTGCGACCATGCTAGGTGCTTTAGATCCAGCTGGCATTGACCATGACATTGAACGTTCTTTACAAACCACTATGGACATCGCAAAAGAATTTCAAGTAGACGTTGACATGCATTTTCATGATGCTGGACAATTAGGTTATTATACAATGGATAAGTGGTTAGATATGATTGAAGAGCAAGATTTTCAAGGAAAAACGGGTTTTAGCCACGCCTTTGGTTTATGCGGATTAACTGATAAAGCGTGGAATAATATTTACCCACGTTTGCAACAACATGCTGTCCAAATTCTTACAACCATTCCAATTAGCATGAAAAAAAAGCTCTTACCCATTGATGCTTTACAAAAGGAAAATGTTTTTGTGGGCATAGGCTGCGATGGTTTTTATGATTCATGGAGTCCTTATGTATCTGGAGATGTAGTAGAAAAAGTACGTAACTACTGTGATTATACTGGAAAAAGCGATGAACGAGCTTTAAGGCAAAGTTTAAAGCTAATTACTAACGAACTTACCCCTCTTACTGAAAACGGCCAACAACAATGGCCAAATATCGGTGATACGGCCAGTTTTGTTTTTATTGATGCGATATGTAGCGCTCAAGTTGCGGCTCGCATTCCCAAAGAACGAGTATTGATGCATAAAGGAAATTTCTATCCTTCCAAATAATTCATACAGTTTTAACATAAATAAAAAGTTCCGAGCAAGAGGAACGTAAAAACTCTTCACTCGGAACTTTTTATTTTATTCGTTGTTTATTCAGCAGCTAAAGCCGCTTTGTTGATATAGTTATAAGGTTGATTGAAATGTGGTAAGAAGAAGATATCAAGCATACCTAATTCATCAATGGTTACTTGGCGTTCGATAGCTAGTGAGAACATATGAATAGCCATTGAGATATCTGATGTCGTTGAAGACATTTGAGCGCCCACAATCCGACGAGAACTTGCTTCATAAACCATCCGCAATTTCACATCAGCATTTTCTTTCATAAATTCTGGTTTTTGCGTATCTTCAATATCTGTATATTTCACGTCTAAATTAAATTTAGCAGCAGACTCAACAGAATAACCTGTTGATACCATGTGGTGACCAAAGATTGAAATCCCGTTTGAACCTTGAACTCCAGGCGATTCAATTGGGTTGCCTGCAATATTTTCACCAGCGACAATCCCTGTGCGTAGCGCGTTCGACGCCAAAGCAATATAAGTGGTTCCTTGTAACGCATTTGAATAAACTGTTGCGCAATCACCCACTGCATAAACATCTGGATCACTCGTTTGTTGGTGACGGTCTACTAGATAAGCGCCGTTAGCAAACAATTCTAAATGATCTTTAGCCAATTGATTATTTGGTGAAAAGCCGATCGCATTAATGACTAAATCAACATCATAGTCCCCTTTTTCAGTGACAATTTGTTCGACCTTGTCTGAACCTTTATATTCTTTCACTAATTCACCGTAATGCAATTCAATCCCGTGATCAGCTAAATTTTTGTCCATATCATCAGTAAACCAAGGATCATAATAACTTGGCAAGCAACGATCTAATGCGTCAAATAACAACACATTTTTGCCGCGTCGTTTGGCAGCTTCTGCCATTTCCACACCAATATATCCTGCCCCGATAACTGCGATATTTTTCACATCTTCATGTTCAAACATTTGATCAATGTTTTGGCCTTCTTCGTATTTTTTCATAAAGGTAATGTTCTTTAATTCACGACCAGGTACCTTAGGAGAGATCGGGATAGAACCAGTAGCTAATACTAGCTTGTCATAGCTTTCTTCTACCTTATCTCCTTGTTGATCTGTTGCATGAACAATTTTTCCTTCAAAGTCAATATTATCAACAGTTGTTTGTGTCCGTACCTTAGCGCCTTTTGCTTCAAAGTCTTCGCGATCGGTATAAAATAAACCATCTACGCTATCAATTTGATGTCCTACCCACAAAGCAGTTCCACAGCTTAAGTAGCTAAAGTTTTCGTTGCGTTCGATCATTACAACTTCTTGTTCTGAGTTATCTAAGATGGCGTTTGCTGCTGCTAAGCCAGCATGATTCGTTCCAATAATTACTGTTTTTGTCATCTGTTTTTCCTCCCTTAATTTACAAATACACTATACCAAGATTGTGAATATGGGAACTATCAACTTTTTTTGCACAACCGAAAGAATTGAAAGGAAATTCACATGAGAAACTATATAAAAGTATTTCTTCAGGAAGAAAAACAAAAATAAAAATTCTTTTGTGAAAAAAAGCCCATTTACAGAACTTTTTTCACAAACCTCCCTCGCTAATTTCGAATCTCGAATAGTTTTTCATCAATCATTGCCATTACCTGCTGAGCCGCTTGCGGACTTTCTACAAAATTTAACTGATCACCGTCAATTTGGATTTTAGGACTTTGATTATAATTCTCATACCACAAATCATAGCGACGATTTAGTTCTTTATAGTAGTCATACAATGTAGGGTCATATTCCAATTGCTCGTATGGCCGGCCCCGTTTTTCAATACGTTCAAGCATGGTAGCAAAAGAGACTTTAATATGTACCAATAAGTCTGGATGTTTTTTATGGGCTGCATAGGGAAGTTCTTCCATCATATTACCTAATAATTCATCGTAAACACGAACTTCAATCTCATTGGCTCTACCCAAATCAGCATTTAAGTGGAACAAGAGAGAATCTTCATAAATCGAACGATCCAATACGTTATTGTCTTCTTGCATTGCTTTTTTGATATTAGCAAAACGTTTATTTAAAAAATAGATTTGCAATAAAAAAGCATATTGCTCTGGATCTTCATAAAATAAGGGTAATACTTCATTTTCTGCAACTGACTCATAAAAAGCTTGGCTACCTAAATGATTAGCTAATAACGCAGTTAAACTAGACTTTCCTGCACCGATTGTACCTGCTAACACAATCACACTCATAACATCCCTTCTATTTTTCACTAAATATAGTACTCTTTATCCAACTTAAACACTTTAACCCGCTATATCTGGTAACGTCAAGGTCGATTTTTTTACTTTTTTATAACAAAGAAACCTTAAGATTTACCTTTTTTTCTTATAAAATGTTTTGAATACTTAACGAGAGCGCATTAATTTAGTAAAATATCTAAAGGATAACAAATGAAAATAGAAAGAGGCTCAACATGTTAGTTCAGGGAAATGGTCAATCAAACGGAAAAATTATCTTAATTGGCGAGCACTCCGTTGTTTATGGAGAACCAGCAATTGCTTTTCCTTTTGGCGGGACTCAAGTAAACGCCACTGTACAACAAGCAGAAAAAAATTTTTTAACATCACGTTATTATGTAGGCTACCTACAAAATGCACCTGAGCAGTTACAAAGTATTAAGCAACTGGCTCATAAATTACAAACCGATTTACATACACCCCATTTTGAATTAGATATTAACAGTACGATCCCAGCTGCACGAGGCATGGGTTCAAGTGCTGCAGTCGCAGTCGCTATTACACGGGCTTTTTTTAGTTGGAGTGAACAAGAACTCACTCAAAAAAAACTGCTGTCTTTTGTTAACTTTGCTGAAAAGATTGCCCATGGTAATCCTAGCGGCATTGATGCTGCAGCTACCAGCGGAGAAGAACCCATTTTTTTTGAAAGAAAGCAAGAAGTAACAACTTTTCCAATGAATATTGACGCCTATTTGCTGGTTGCTGATACTGGTATTCTTGGTCAAACTAGAGAAGCTGTACAGTCAGTAGCCCAACGTTTACACACATTTCATGACGAAACTTTTTCGGCCATTCAAGAATTAGGGATATTAACTGATCAGGCCAAAGAAGCAATTATTGCAAACCAACCCGAAGTTTTAGGTGAATTAATGATAAAAGCGCATAAGCGGTTAAAATCATTAACGGTTAGTAATAAATTATTAGATGCTTTCATCCAATTTTCTTTAGAAAATGGTGCATTAGGCGCAAAATTGACAGGTGGCGGCCGCGGAGGTTGCTTTTTGGCGCTGACAAAAACCAAAGAACAAGCTGAAATATTAGCCCAGCAATTACAAGAACGCGGTATAAAAGAAACCTGGATACAAGGATTAGGAGTTTATCAATATGCATAATGGAAAAGCGAGAGCATTTACAAATATTGCCTTGATTAAATACTGGGGTAAAAAAGATCAGCAACTGATTTTACCCATGAATAATAGCTTATCTTTAACGTTAGACGCCTTTTACACCGAAACCAGCGTCTCTTTTTCTAAGGATTATAGCCATGATACATTTTATTTAGATGACCAGTTACAAAATGAAAAAGCAACACAAAAAATCAGTCATTTTTTAGACCTTGCGCGCAAGCAAGCCGGGGTTTTTGAGCATGCTATTGTACGGAGTCAAAATTTTGTCCCCACAGCGGCTGGTTTAGCCTCTTCTGCCAGTGGTTTAGCTGCTTTAGCAGGTGCTTGCAACGTTGCTTTGGGTCTCAACCTTACGACTAAAAATTTATCACGCTTGGCCAGAAGAGGCTCAGGTTCTGCTTGCCGCAGTGTATATGGTGGTTTTGTCGAATGGGAAAAAGGAAATTCCGATCAAACTTCCTATGCTTCACCTGTAGCTTCCCATCACTGGGAAGATGATTTAGCTATGATTTTCATTCTAATTAACGATAAAACCAAAGATGTTTCTAGTAGAAATGGCATGCAGCGGACAGTAGATACTTCACTTTATTACAACGATTGGTTAAAAGCTGCTAACATAGATATTGAAAAAGCAAGAACAGCCATAGCTAACCAAGATTTTCAAGCTTTAGGAGAAGTAACTGAAGCTAACTGTTTGAAAATGCACGCTACTACATTGGCAGCTAACCCGCCTTTTACTTACTGGACACCGGATAGTCTAAAAGCAATGAACAAGGTGCAAGCAATGCGTCAAGCAGGACAAAACTGCTACTTTACCATGGATGCTGGGCCTAATGTAAAGGTACTTTGCCAAAAAAAAGACAGTGAAACGATCTATCGTGAATTACAAAAAGATTTTCCTTCCCACCAGCTGATCATGGCCCATGCAGGAAAAGGAATTGAAACTTTAGAAATGGAAGTGGCAAAATGATTGAAGTATCCACCCCAGGAAAATTGTATATTGCAGGTGAATACGCCGTCGTCGAACCAGGTCATCCTGCCATCCTCGCAGCTGTCGATCAATTTATTAATGTGACCATCGAAAACGCAACTGAAAATGGCAGCATTCAATCTCAACAATATAGTGATCTTCCGATACGTTGGACCAGAAGAAACGGTGAACTGGTCTTAGACCATCGGGAAAATCCTTTTCACTACATTTTGGCTGCTATCCGCCTAACTGAACGCTATGCCAAAGAGCAAGGTACTCTATTGAGCTTTTATCATCTAAAAGTTACTAGTGAATTGGATAATTCTAGTGGGCGCAAATACGGATTAGGTTCAAGCGGAGCTGTTACGGTAGGTACTGTTAAAGCTCTTAATTTATTCTACGATTTGCAATTGGATCCATTAATGCAATTTAAAATTGCTGCTTTAGCCCATTTAGCTGTTCAAGGAAACGGTTCTTGCGGGGATATTGCTGCTAGTTGTTTTGGCGGCTGGCTAGCTTTTTCGACTTTTGACCACGAATGGGTAAAAGAAAAACAAGATAAGTGGCAAATTAGTGATCTATTGGAAAGTGATTGGCCAAAACTTTCCATTCAACCGTTGCAATCGCCAAAAAATATGCGTTTATTAATTGGTTGGACAGGCAGTCCAGCCTCTACCTCCGATTTAGTCGACCAAGTGAATCGATCCAAAGAAGATAAAGACGATACCCAAAAAAATTATGAACAATTTTTAGCAGATAGTAATCGTTGCGTAGAAGATATGATTGACGGCTTTACGGATGATAATGTTGCAAAAATAAAAAAAATGATTACAAAAAATCGCCAATTATTAAAAAACCTCTCTAAAGCAACTAACGTCGTCATCGAAACACCTGCTTTAAAACAACTTTGTGATTTAGCTGAAGCTTGTGGCGGAGCATCAAAGTCTTCTGGAGCCGGTGGTGGTGATTGTGGGATTGTGATCGCTGACCAAAAAACCGGGATTTTACCTTTAATGAGCAAATGGGAAAAAGCCGATATTATTCCTTTACCCTTACATGTTTACCATTATCGAGGAGGTATAAAATGAATCGTAAAGATGAACACGTTTCTCTTGCCAAAGCATTTCACAAACCACATCTCAGTGATTTCGATGAAATAAAGATTGTTCATCAATCACTTACTTCAAATCGTTTGAGTGATGTATCTATCAGTACTGAACTGTTTAATCGAAGTTTCTCTAGTCCCTTTTTTATCAATGCCATGACAGGTGGTAGCCCGAAAACAAAAAAAATCAATCAACAATTAGCTGTAATCGCTAGAGAAACCGGTTTGATGATGGCCACAGGTTCAGTTTCTACTGCCCTAAAAAGCCCTGAAACCAAAGATTCTTTTTCGACCGTTAGAAAAGAATTCCCCGAAGGATTCTTATTAGCAAATGTGGGAGCGGGCACTTCTTTAGAAAATGCGCAGCGGGCCGTAGACCTTTTTCAAGCTGATGCTTTACAAATTCATTTGAACACCCCTCAAGAACTTGTGATGCCTGAAGGGGACCGTGATTTTACTGACTGGTTACCTTTGCTAGAAAAAATCGTACAACATAGTGAAGTTCCAGTTATTGTAAAAGAAGTGGGCTTTGGTATGACACGAGAAACGATCACACAAATTTTAGCCACAGGAGTACAAACAATCGATGTCGCTGGTAGCGGTGGAACCAGTTTTACTCAAATTGAAAACGCGCGGCGCAAAAAACGCGAATTTAGTTACCTAGATCAATTTGGACAAACTACCGTAGAATCTTTGCTAGAAGCAAACGAAGTTACCACAGCTTTTAACTTGATTGCTTCTGGAGGCATCCGCAACGCCTTCGATATTTTTAAATCACTTTGTTTGGGCGCTAAAATGGTTGGTATTTCCGGTACGTTTTTGAATTACCTCTTAACAAATGGCAGTCAAGCAACTATCGAATTAATCGAACAATGGAAAAATGAATTACAGACGCTTTATACTATGTGTGGTGCGTTAAAAACTACTGATTTAACAACCGTGCCTCTAGTATTGGCTGGAAAACCTAAAAACTGGTGCCAAGCAAGAAATATTGATGAAAAAAAATATAGTATGCGCAAGTCTGTATGATCTGACTCATTAAGTTTGATCATGCAGACTTATTTTATATCCGTTAACCTTTTTTATCGAAGCACAAAAAAAGACTAGTAACAAACTAGCCTTAAATTCAAGATTCAATTATTTAAAATTATTCTTGCGATTCGTCTTTATCTTCTTGAGAACTATCATCAGAGTTTCTATCTTCAGAATGTTCTGGTGTGTTATCAGTAGTAGGCACTGAACCACTTTGTGCCGTTTCCTCTGTATAGGTTGGTTTTACTGTGCGAATTGACGCACGATCAAATTCAAGGAAGATTCCTTCACAATCAAGCGTGACTGTTTTTTTATCCTCATCAATTTCCGAAACCACACCATGCAATCCGCCAATTGTTACCACTTGGTTTCCAGGACGCATACTATCCAATACATCTTGACGCTTTTTCTGTTGTTTCTTTTGTGAACGCTGCATAAAGTACATCAAAATGATGATAGGTACCAGCATTATAAGTATTTCCATTAATTTTTCACCTCAGCTTTTATCGTTTCACTCTATACTGTATCAGAAGCCAGTATATTTCACTAGTATTTTTCTAGAAAGTTAGAAATTTTTCGCATTTTCTTCATTAAATCCATACTCTTCAAAAAATTGTTCACGAAATTCCAGTAGTTGATCATCTCTAATGGCTTGACGAACTTGTTCCATCAAATGTAATAAGAAATGAAGATTGTGATAAGTTGTCAATCGAATACCAAAAGTTTCATCACATTTCAGTAAATGGCGGACATAAGCACGCGTGTAGTTACGACATGTATAGCAATTACATTGTTCATCAATCGGTCGGAAGTCGCGCGCAAATTTGGCGTTTTTTACTACTAAACGTCCCTTTGAAGTCATACAAGTTCCGTTGCGCGCAATCCTTGTCGGTAATACACAGTCAAACATATCAACACCACGAATCGCGCCGTCAATTAAAGAATCCGCTGCGCCAACACCCATCAAATAGCGCGGTTTGTTTTCAGGTATCAACGGTGTCGTGTATTCTAACATCCGATTCATTTCAGCTTTTGGTTCACCAACAGAAAGTCCACCAATTGAATAGCCAGGAAAGTCTAAACTAACTAAATCTTTTGCACTTTGTTTACGTAGATCTTTATGCCCTGCTCCTTGAACGATTCCAAACAACCCCTGCATTTCAGGATTAGCATGGGCTTTTAAGCCTCTTTCAGCCCAACGCGTAGTCCGTTCAATTGAATTTTTTACATAATCATAACTTTCATCATAAGGCGGACATTCATCAAGACTCATCATGATATCTGATCCTAATTTATTTTGAATATCGATCGCTTTTTCCGGAGATAAAAACATTTTTGAACCATTAATATGATTCCGAAAATGCACGCCCGCTTCTTCGATATTACGCATATCTGCCAAAGAAAATACTTGAAAACCACCAGAATCAGTCAAAATCGGTTGATCCCAATTCATAAATTTATGCAGTCCGCCAGCTTCAGCAACAATATCCTCGCCCGGTCGCAACCATAAATGATAGGTGTTACTTAAAATGACCCCCGCACCCATTTCTTTTAATTCTTCAGGTGACATCGTTTTTACTGTAGCAAGTGTTCCCACGGGCATAAACATAGGTGTAGGAAAAGTACCATGGGGAGTAATTAACTCACCTAACCGAGCACCGGTATGTTTTTCTTTTTTGATTAAGCGATATTGAATGGCGGGTTGTGTCATTGTTTCGTCCTACTTTCTTCTTTTTATGAATTAGCCAAAATATGCGTAACTTTCATTAAATAAAGTTTACGTACCATCCTTTATCATAAAGGGAAAATCGCGATTTTGCAATAACCAATATTAATGGAATCTTTTGCGCTGCTTCATTTTTTTCGTAAAAAAGATAAAAAAAGAAATAAAAAGAAGAAAACCCACGTTTTTTCCCATTTTAATAAGGAAAAATAAACGTTTTCTTTTTTTCTTGAACAGTCTTTCTTTAAAAAAGAGCGCACGAAAGACACGGGTAAAAATACACCGTGTTTTTTTATGATGGCGAGAGTTACGCCGCGGGTCGTTTTTCTTGGGCTAAGGCGCGTTTTTTCTTCGCTAACATCAAGCAAAATGTGGTGGTCACATGCAATTTCATTTTCGCTAAGCCCCGTATCCGATGATCTTCAAAGAGATAATCGCGGTCGATCCGGCCGTTAACCCGTTCCACGGCGGAGCGCTCGTTATAATAACGTTGAAATTTTTTCGAATCCCGCCCGATCAAGTTAAAGACCCGTGGATCTTCGGCGCGTGGAATCGAAACCCGATGAATCCCCGCCCCATTTTTCGGATGCGTTTCATAACGAAGGGTGTCCGAAGCGGCATGATACCCCTTGTATTGCGCTCGGATAAGCTTTCCTCGATGGCTCACATAATAAACTTCACCTTTATAAGTATAAACGAAGTCGGTATCTTGATATTGTCGGGTGCTTTCTCCTTGCCAATGATTTACGATATCGATGATCGGCTTCATCCCTCGATCTTCAATGATCTCGCGTAATTTTCCTCCGTCATAGCCTTTATCTGCGGATAAATGGTCGCAACGTTCCGCCAGCCAGGAAGGCATTTGGGCCACCATTTCCTTAGCCACCGTTTTTTCCCCATTCGCCGCGGGTGTTACTCGAAATAAAAGGGGCAACTCATATCTGGCATCGGCGATTAGATGCACGCGATAACCATAAAACCAAGCGGATTTTGTTTGGATTTTCCCTTCTTTTGTCGTAGAGGTATAAGACTTTTGGGTATAATTGGCATCGTGATCTCGGCGCCCCTCGCATTTTTTCTTTTTTGGCGGTCTTTGGGCATAGGCTTCAATAATTTTGCCATCCAAAGCTAAGCTTTCGCCGAGGTCGGAGAGCGCTTCTTGTAGCTCCTCGGTCATATGGGCAAATAGGGCGTCGAGCAGGTCTTGAACATCGATCAGTCGCCTTTGAAATCGTGTGAAAGCTGAAGGACTAGGAGCTAAACTTTTGCGGCCGTTTTTTCGATTGTAGCGTGGTTCAAGATGACAAGCATGACGTAAAAAAGGATTCCGCTCAAGTTCATTGATTAACTCCGTGGGCCCTTGATGATGGAAGACAAACATCGCAATCCAGCAGCGAAACATCGCTTCGTTCGGCCAATCATCGCGACCGCTCGCACGTCGGTCATCTAATTCCTGGATCAAGTGCTGGTAAGGGATCTGATTTAATAGAGCTTCAAACTCTTGAAGCGGTCCGCAATCAAAATCTTCAAATAAGTTGATATTGTATGGTACAATAGTTTCAGAATTCATAAGAAAAGCCTCCTATTTAGTTTTGTCGTTACTACTATTATAGTGGAAATCGCTCGATTTGTCGGCTTTTCTTATGATTCTTTTTTCTATTTTCATTTATACCGTGAAATTCTAAAAAAATAGAAATCGGAAAGGCCAAATCCTCATTTCATAGGGTTTTACCTTCCGATTTCTTTTTTATTACAATCGTTAATCCTTGTAAGACAAGGACTTTCAACATCGCGATTTATTCTTAATGAGACCTTTCTAGTTTTTCTTTTTAGTTACCTTTGGTATACTAATTGTAAATTAAGGTAACTAACCTTATATGTAGAGGAGTATATATATGAAATCAAATGCGGAAATACGTGCAGAAGCTAGAAAAATGTTGAAAGGGCGTTGGAAAGAAAGTGTGCTAATGAACTTAGTACCTGTTTTAATCACGATTGTTATTGCTGCAATTATCCTAATTCCTGCTATACTATTTCTTGGTCAAAACGTCCAAATTATGAATGATTCCGGTACGTATTACACCAATTATTCTACAGGTTCGAATGGCTCTACCGGCGGTTCTAGCGGATTCATTTCAGGCTTGATCACTACTTTTTTCACAGTTGCCATTAGTTGGACTTTTTTAGATGTTTTACGTGGTAAAAAAATAGTCATTCAACCATTTAAAGATGTTTTCCGTACCTTCCGTGCTCCTTATGCTTTAGCAGTCCTTGTTATTTATCTGTTGACGGCAATTTTCCAATTTCTGTGGTCCTTGTTACTCGTCATCCCAGGAGTTATTAAGGGGTATTCTTATTCACAAAGTTATTATATTTATTATGACACCTATGAAGAAACCGGACAAACCCCTCGTTATCTTGATTCAATCACTGCTAGTCGTCATTTAATGGATGGTTTTAAAGCAAAATTATTCTTCTTGGATTTAAGTTTTATCGGCTGGCACATTCTTTGTCTTCTTACTTTTGGAATTGGTTATCTATGGCTAATGCCGTATATCTATGCTACAAAAGCAGCCTTTTATAATAATTTACCTAAAGAATAAACAAACCTAATACAAAAAATAAGATCGCACTTCGTAAAAAAAGTGCGATCTTATTTTTTTCATTTTTAATCATTGAAACATCAAAACCTTCCTCAGAAGTATTAAGATGGAGAATAAAAAGTAATGTTTGTTCGCAGGTTGAATGTGCAGCCCAAAAAGAAAAGTACTATTCACTCAGCCTTGAACAAACAGCAAAGACAAAAATGCCCTCAAAAATAACAGTATTTGATAAACGTGAAGGTATTTGATTCTAATTTTCTTATTTAACAAACATCGCGTCGCCAAAGCTAAAGAAACGGTACCTTTCTTCAACGGCGTGTTGATAAGCTGTTAAAATATTGTCGCGGCCCGCAAAGGCGCTAACCATCATTACAAGAGTTGATTTAGGCAAGTGGAAATTTGTCGAAAAAGCATCAACGATTTTCCATTGGTAGCCTGGTGTGATAAAAATATCTGTCCAACCACTATCTGCTTTGATCTTACCCTCAAATTTTGTACCAATCGTTTCAAGTGTACGAATGGATGTGGTTCCTACAGCAACAATTCTGCCACCTTCATTTTTTACTTGATTCAAACGTTCTGCCGAATCTTCAGTCAGACGATAAAATTCACTATGCATATCGTGATCTTCAATATTTTCTACGCTAACAGGTCGAAAGGTCCCTAAACCAACATGCAGCGTTAGATATACCAATTCGATTCCTTTTTCTTGGATCTTATTTAACAGTTCTTCAGTAAAGTGTAACCCCGCTGTTGGAGCTGCAGCAGAGCCATTTTCCTTGGCATAAACCGTTTGATAACGCTCTGGGTCATCCAATTTCTTTTTAATATATGGTGGCAAAGGCATTTCACCTAAAGCTTCCAAATTTTCTAAAAAGATCCCTTCATAGCTAAAACGAATCATTCGTCCACCATGTTCAAGCTCTTCTTCCACTACCGCTTTTAAGCGTCCATCGCCAAAGCTAATTTTGGTTCCCGCTTTAGCCCGTTTAGCCGGCTTAACTAGAGTTTCCCAAACGTCACCTTCAGTATTGTTTAATAATAATACCTCAAGATGTCCGCCAGTGTCCTCTTTTTGTCCATACAAACGAGCAGGCAAGACTCGTGTATCGTTCATCACTAGGGCGTCGCCTGGATGTAATTCGTCGATAATATCATAAAAATGTTTGTCTTGCATTTTTCCAGTTTTTGAATCTAATACTAATAAACGTGAACTTGAACGATCTGTTAATGGCGTTTGCGCAATTAACTCTTCGGGCAAGTCAAAATCAAAATCTTCTGTGGTTAACATTATTTTCACTCTTTTCTAAACAATCTGTTACATATTTTAGCACTTTTTTTCATTGCTTCAAAGGTAACTGATTTTCGTAATAAAAGCTGTGTTATAATAAAGCTATAGCGTTCCTCTATAACAGCTAACAAAGTGGTTCATAGCGCTTAAAAAAAATTTTCTAATTTAAAAGAAGCGATTACTTATGGAACCATGGCTTCATCATTGACTGTGCTAAGTAGGATGCTCAACCTGTAACCCCTTATAAAAATGAAATATCTGGATAAGACAATTCACAAAAGAGAAAGCAAACATAATATTAATAAATAAGTTACCGTAAAGCGCTTTCTTTGAATTGTTTTCATTATTCAAAGCTTGCATATTTACTTACTATATATAAGCCTTTGACAAATTATTTAGTATTATTAACTATTTTTCGTTCGTAAATTATTCCACTTGATCCCTTATATAACGCTAAATGTTTGCTTTTTTGAGTTTAACTGTTGTATTTTTTTCATTTTTTATGCATACTATATATATAATAGCCGGAACAAATAAAAAAGTTTGAGGGTGGAAAATTTGATTGAATTTCAAGATGTATCAAAAATCTATAAAGGCGGAAAAAAAGCGGTCGACGATATCTCCTTTACCGTTGAAACAGGAGAAATGGTTTGTTTGATTGGGACAAGCGGAAGCGGGAAAACAACCTGTATGCGAATGGTCAATCGTATGACTGACCCGACTAAAGGGAAAATTTTGATCGACAGTCAAAATATCACTGATATTAATCCTGTAGAGTTACGACGCAGAATCGGCTATGTGATCCAAAATATCGGACTGATGCCTCATATGACAATTCGCGATAACATTACTGTTGTCCCCAAACTACTAAAAACGCCACAAGAGGAACGAAAAAAAACGGCAGAGCGTTTGATTAATTTGGTAGAGATGCCCGAGGAAATGTTAGATCGTTACCCGAATGAATTATCAGGTGGGCAACAACAAAGAATTGGTGTGATCCGTGCATTAGCCGCGGATCAAGATATTATTTTAATGGATGAACCGTTCGGTGCGTTAGATCCGATTACCCGTGATTCTTTGCAAGATTTAATCAAAGATTTGAATAAACGGTTGGAAAAAACCATTATCTTTGTCACACACGATATGGACGAAGCGTTAAAATTAGCCGATCATGTCGCCATCATGAGTGAAGGAAAAGTCATTCAGTATGATACGCCAGAAAATATTTTACAACATCCGGCCAATGACTTTGTAGAAGAATTGATCGGAGAAGACCGTCTCATGCAAGCACAGCCTGATAATACGTTGGTTAAAGATGTGATGACCACAGCAGTGACCATTACTTCAGAAAAATCCTTGCAAGAAGCCATTACATTGATGCGTGAAAAACGAGTGGATACCTTATTGGTTACCGACAATCGGGAAATTTTAAAAGGATTCATCGATATCGAATCGATCAATCAAAAAAGTGATCAGACCACCAGCGTGGGCGATATCATAAAAACCGAGGTTTCCTCTGTGAAAGAAGATACACTTTTACGTAATACCTTACAGCGCATTTTAAAACGTGGATTGAAATACGTCCCTGTCGTAGATAATAAACAGCGCGTCGTCGGTATTTTAACACGCGCTTCCTTAGTGGATATTGTTTACGATGTATTATGGGGAGAAGAACAATCCATTCGAGAGGCTGTCGAGTCATTTAAGCCAGAAGAAACTAAGGAGGTCTAGATTATGCAAGCCTTCTTTTCAGAGTATGGTTCACAATTAATGAGTAATTTACTGGAACACATTGTCATTTCATTTATGGCCCTTCTTTTAGGGGCAGTCGTTGCGATCCCTTTAGGCGTTTTATTGACAAGAACAAACAAAATCGCCGGTATCGTAATCAGTACGGCCAGTGCCTTACAAACGATCCCGGCACTCGCTCTGCTTACCTTAATGATCCCATTTTTGGGCGTCGGGCGTGCCCCTGCGATCGTTGCATTATTTATTTATTCCCTACTGCCGATTTTACGTAATACTTATATTGGCATGCAAAATGTTGATCCCAATATTGTCGATGTTGCCAAAGGAATGGGCATGACCAATCTTCAATCAATTAGAAGTGTTGAATTACCGATTGCAGTTCCTACGATCATGGCAGGTGTACGTTTAGCCGCCACTTATGTAATTGCTTGGGCCACACTTGCTTCTTATATCGGTGCCGGGGGTTTAGGGGTTCTCATCTTTAGTGGTTTGGACAACTATCAACCCGAATTGATTATCGGCGGTACGATTCCAGCGATTTTACTGGCGTTAATCGCCGATTACTTACTAGAAAAATTAGAAACATTCCTTACTCCAATTTCTTTAAGGGGGGAAAGTGAACAATGAAAAAAATAAAACATTTCCTTTTATTTTTAGGCGGGCTGCTTTTACTAGCCGGTTGTTCTTTCCCTGGTCTAGCATCAAACCAATCTGACGATACAATCGCTATTACAGGCGGGATTACGACCGAAATGCAGATTATGGGTAGTATGGTTGCAGGAATGATCGAACATTATACGGATAAACAAACGACTGTGATCAATAACTTAGGAACGACCAATATTACCCACGAAGCAATGATGAATGGTGACGCAGATGTTTCAGCTATCCGCTATACCGGAACAGATATTGCATCTACGCTACTTTTACCGCCGGAAAAAGATCCTGCTAAGGCATTAGAAGTTGTAAAAAAAGAATTTAAAGAACGTTACAACCAAGAGTGGATGGATTCCTTTGGCTTTGATAACACTTATGTTTTCTTAGTACGTAAAGATACAGCAGAAGAATATAACTTAGAGACAGTGAGCGATTTAGAAGCTGTTGCCGACGAATTAACAGTAGGAGCTGACCGCGCTTGGATGACCCGTGAAGGGGATGGATACCCAGGTTTTACAGAAGAATACGGTTTTGAATTTGATTCGATCATGCCTATGCAGATTGGTTTGGTCTATGATGCTGTAGCCGCACATCGGATGGATGCGGTATTAGGGTACTCAACAGATGGTCGGATCGCCAGTTATGGTCTAGTGATGTTAGAAGATGATCGTCAATTCTTTCCACCATATGACGCCTCTCCTATCATCAAAGGCGAATTGGCCGAAAGAGAACCCGAAGTAAAAGAAGCGATCGACCGCTTAGCGGGCACGATTGATACAGAGACGATGCAAGAATTAAATTACGAGTCGGACAATAACTTAGTCGAACCATCAATTGTAGCTGAACGTTTCTTACAAGAAAATAATTATTTTGAAGATGAGGAGTGATAGAAGATGGATATGAGTCAAATGAATCTAATGCAGCAATTTGTTTATTACTTTCAAGAAAACGGGAGTTACGTTTTTTCTCAATTTGTTCGTCACTTCTTAATCTCGCTTTATGGCGTGATATTCGCTGCCATCATCGGCATTCCGATTGGCATTATGATCTCAAAGCGAAAGACATTAGCTAGCTGGGTGGTTCGGGTTGCAAATGTTATCCAAACTGTCCCTGCCTTGGCAATGATCTCCATCCTAATGTTTGCCTTTGGGTTGGGCGTCAATGTGGTTATTATCACCGTATTTTTATATTCATTGTTACCGATTATTAAGAATACGTACACGGGCATGACCCAAGTAGATAAGAATGCCTTAGACGTAGGGAAAGGAATGGGCATGACGGCCTGGCAACGCCTTTATATGATCGAATTGCCCTTATCTATTTCTGTGATCATGGCCGGCGTTCGAAATGCTTTAGTGCTTGCCATTGGGATTACCGCGATTGGTACTTTCGTGGGCGCGGGTGGATTAGGAGATATCATTGTCCGTGGGACCAACGCGACAGATGGCGCTGCGATTATTCTAGCGGGGGCTTTACCCACCGCTTTAATGTCCATTGTAACTGATTGGCTGTTAGGGTTGATTGAGCATCAATTAGACCCATCGAGTCGTACCAGCAGAAGCTAAAGGCGTCTAAAAATTATTTGTTTAAATAAATGAGAAAGGGACCAAACGGAAATTATCGTTTGGTCCTTTTTATATTTGAATATGGATCATTCTTAGATTAATAAGTCAGAACTTTGACTATTTTTTCAAGTGATAACTATAGGTACTAACAATAATATGTTGTCGCCAAGAAAGTCGAAATTGTAAGCGTAAATTCGTTTGGTTGTGTAAGATATTTTGCCAGCGATGCCTTGGGACAAATTGAGAAATGATAACCGTTGTTGTATGGTCTTGCTTTCTAGCTTCTTTACTAACCAAATCTACATATCGAATAACAGGATTTTCAATCGAACGGTATGACGTTCGTACAGCAGTAAAATGGACACCAGGAAAAAGGTTTTTAAATTCATTCTCGATTTGCTTTTCTTTTTGTGCATCTTCTTCCAACGATACATGCATCGCAATCACTGTATCTCCAATAGAACGTGCATAGTCTAAAGCGCCAATATTTACTTTTGTCACATTTCCTACTAAAACAATCACTGTGTTCCCTTTATATTTGTGTAGTTTTACCGCCTCTTCTACTCGTAACTGTTCAGAGACGTTTTGATAATGGTCATGGATTTTATAAAAAATGAAGAGTAGTACAGGCATAATGATAAAAAATGGCCAGATATCATCCAAACGATAGACAAATAAAATGACAATAATAGCAAATGAAATGAACGCGCCCACAATATTTGCAAATGATTTTTTCAACCATGAAATCTTCTCATTATACCATTTAACAACCATTCCTGACTGAGATAAAGCAAAAGGAATAAAGACTCCAATTGAATACAGTGGGATTAGTCGCTCCGTTGATCCTTGGAAAATAAACAATAGTACAATAGAACCTGCTGCTAAAGTTATAATCCCATTAGAATACCCTAAACGGTCGCCTCGATCCTGATACATATGAGGCATAAATTTATCTTTAGCTAAGTTGTAAGCCAAAACTGGAAAAGCTGAAAAGCCCGTGTTAGCAGCGACGGCTAAAATAAAAGCTGTTGCAAACTGTAACAGATAGTAAAGAAAACCATGTCCAAAAACGGCCTCACCAATTTGTGATAACACAGTCACTTCTTTTTCAGGCACAATTCCATACCAATAGTTAATAAAGGTAATTCCGACAAAGAAAAAACCTAAAATCATCGCCATAATGGCTAAGGTAGCTGCAGCATTTTTAGCACGCGGTTTTTTGAAAAAAGGAACTGCATTACTAATCGCTTCCACTCCTGTTAAAGAAGAAGAGCCAGAAGAAAAAGCACGCAAAATCAAAGCTAAAGAGATACCTGAAATTGCAGTTCCCGGAACAGCGGTTGCATTAAGTGGAACTATACCAGCAGTGATTTTAAATAACCCTACAAAGATTAAAGCAATAATTATAACGATGAAAGTATATACAGGAATCATCAAAAAACTAGCCGATTCTCTAAGACCGCGTAAATTCACCATCATAATCAGTAAGACAATCACAGCAGAAATGCCTACTTGATGACCGTATAAAGCTGGAATAGCTGATATAATCGCTTCAGCGCCAGCAGAGACAGATACAGCAACCGTTAACATATAGTCAATTAATAATGAACCTCCTGCGACAAGCCCCGCTTTTTCACCAAGGTTCTCGCTACTAACAACATAGGCGCCACCACCATGAGGATACGCATGAATAATTTGCCTATAAGACAATGTTAAAGAAACTAATAAAATAATTACAAAAGCAGCAATTGGCAGTGAATACCAAATCGCAGCAACTGAAAGTGTGACTAACACAACCACAATTTGTTCTGTCCCATAAGCTATGGACGATAATGCATCTGAAGAAAGCA
Organism: Tetragenococcus koreensis; assembly: GCF_003795145.1. Classification (GTDB taxonomy): domain Bacteria; phylum Bacillota; class Bacilli; order Lactobacillales; family Enterococcaceae; genus Tetragenococcus; species Tetragenococcus koreensis. Next base: position 2,006,644 of record NZ_CP027786.1, read on the forward strand.
AAGCTAACGCAGCGAATTTACTTAAACTTTGTTCATCGTTTTCTTCAGATTTTAACGGTTTACCTACTAAAAGACGTTTTAAATGTTTCACTTTTTTCTCCTCATTTACCCAACAATAAAATTATTTTATAAGCTAAAAAAGCTTAATATCAGGCGTTTAAGTCCTTTTTATTAAAAATGAATTTACGCCTATTCCAAGTAAAAGTCAATTAGAGTTATCGGTTATATCCATAGTATTTTTTTAGGTAAACTGCATTTTCCATCAGCTTTTCTAAGGAAAGGAATCTTTTCTGAAAATTAAAAATTTATTCTATTGGTCAAAGCAACGACCTTTACGGTAAACCACTTGGTGTAAATATATGTAATCTATACCACGGTGATTAAGCATATACTTTTTCTTAAGGCACAAAAAAAAGCAGAACGTTAGCAAACGCTCTGCTTTATTTTATTATTTGTTCATTTCATGGTTTTTCTTGGCGGCAGCTTCAACTGCCTTCATGACACTCGCACGAAAATTACTTTCTTCTAAAGACTGAACCGCTGCAATAGTGGTCCCCTTAGGTGAAGTCACCATATCTTTTAACTCTCCTGGATGTTTTCCTGTATCTTCTACCATTTTAGCAGCACCTAAAACTGCTTGAGTTGCAAATTCATAAGCATCGTCTCTGGGCAATCCTTCTAAAACAGCGCCATCAGCTAAAGCTTCAATAAATAAGTAAACATAAGCTGGTGCAGATCCGGAAACGCCCACGACAGCATCAATTAATTCTTCTGAAACAACCTTTGCTTTCCCAAAACTGTCGAACACATCTACTACAAGTTGTATTTCTTCTTGAGTGGTAAGTTTATTGGGTGAAATGGATGACATCGCCTGGTTCACCATCGCAGGTGTATTTGGCATAGCACGAATAATCTTATGCGGCCCAGTTAACTTTTCAATTTGTTGAATACTTACACCGGCTGCAATTGAAACGAGCACGTGCTCCTTTTGTAAATAAGGGTTTATTTGCGGAAGTATCTGAGTTAAGATCGTCGGTTTTACCGCGAAGATAATCAGATCAGACTGCTGAAACAATTCCTCTTCCCGCAAAATTACCTGGATACCATAAGTTTCCTCTACCTTTTTTAAGGTCGGTTCATAGCGATGATTATAAACATAGATCTCTTCTTTTTGGTAAAATCCAGAGTTAATCAACCCAGAAATAATTGCTTGAGCCATATTACCTGCTCCATAAAACCCGATCGTATGTTTCACTTTACTCACTCCTCTGTTTTAAATGTGATCACTTTGCCATTTTCAGCGTGCAAATATCCTCTTTGCGGCACTTGCAAATGTAAGTATAAAGAAAATGATAATTCACAGATGTGCTCTTTTTCACCTTGTTGAAAGACTCCGTACCATTTCCCTAGATCTTCTGCTTTTTTCTTAGAAACAAGTAAATAGTAACCGCGAATCACTTGTTTTTCTGTTTTACGTAAAATATGTTGAATTTGGTTATAAACAAAAAACAACAGTAGTCCTATTGTAATGATAACAACCAGATAGCCCAAGTTTTCACCTGCTCTTTTATGTACTGAGCCCTTCTTCATTAATGACGATATCGATTCCCACACTAATTTTCAGTGCTTCATTAGCTTTTTCCATAGTCTCTTCTTCTAATACACACACTTTTTCTTTTAATCGTGTTTTATCAATCGTGCGGATTTGTTCTAACAAAATGACCGAATCTTTATCTAATCCTTTGTTCGTTTTTTCAATATCGATATGCGTAGGTAATTTTGATTTCTCCATTTTTGCCGTTACAGCAGCTACAATGACCGTTGGGCTAAAATAATTGCCCAAATCGTTAGAAACAATCAGAACAGGGCGAACACCGCCTTGTTCTGAACCTACGACTGGAGATAAATCTGCGTAGTAAATCTCTCCGCGTTTTATCATAGACATCATCCTTTTCCCACATATTCTCTTGGTACACGTCCTGAAATTAAGCAAGCCACTTCATAATTGTTCGTACCTTCATATGCAGCGATATCTTGCAAGGTGATTTCTTTTGTTCCATCTTTTCCAACTAACGTTACTTTCGTTCCTTCTTCTATTTTTTTTGGTAAACGCACCATAATTTGATCCATGCATACACGACCCACAACTTCGCAAGGTTCTCCACTAATTAACACGTGAAATCCTTGCATTTGACGAGTATACCCATCTGCATAACCAATTGGAATAGTAGCAATCCATTCTTCTTTATTTGTTTCATACGTTTTCCCGTAGCCAATACCAAATCCCTTAGGTAATTTTTTCGTTTGGACAATCTCCGATACTAAAGAAAGAGCTGGTTGTAGTGGATAAGTTGGTTCAAGTGCAGTTCCTGAGGGATTTAGTCCATACATTGCTATCCCTAAACGGACCATGTTGCCTACATCTTCGTGCCACATAGCAGTCGCACTATTAGCTGTATGAATATATTTAGGCTTATAGGGCAAAGCCTGCAATATATCATTAAAGCATTGACTTTGTGCTTGAAAATATTGTGCATCTTCTTGATCTGCTGTCGCAAAATGCGTGAAGATGCCTTCCCAATAAAAGTGTTCTTGTTTTTCAATCACTTCTATTGCCTGATTAATTTCGTCAGAATTTAAAAAGCCGATCCGTCCCATGCCGGTATCTGCTTTGATATGTATACGCAGTGTTAAAGAAGTATCTGCTAAATAACTAGCTGCTTCTTTTAGCCAGCCTATTTCTGCCACCGGTACAGATAGATTGTAAGCCGCTGCTAAGCGAACATCTGCTGGTGAGATAATACCTAAAATAAGAATGGGGTGGGTAAGCCCATTGTGGCGCAACTCCAGTGCTTCGTCAAGCGTAGCCGTACAAAAACCTTCAGCACCAGCTTTCAAAGCTGCCTGAGCAATAGGAACGGCGCCATGACCATAACCATCTGCTTTAACCACGGCAAAAATTGCCTTATCGGCATGCCGTTGCTTTTCCTGTGCAACATTTTGTTGGATAGCATTTAAATCAATGATTGCTTTTGTAGGACGGTGATATGAGATAGCCAAAATACTTTTCCTTCTTTCTATGTTTCCAAAACAATTTGTGCCAAAGCCAATTCATCCGTATGAGTGATAGAGACAAATACCGCTCCTTCTGTGAAAGGTGAAGCAGTGACCACTGGGGCCCCCGCAGAGTTGGGCAAAACTTCAATTTCTTGTAAGGATATTTTTCCAATACCTGTACCCCAAGCCTTTGCAAATGCTTCTTTGCAAGCGAAACGGCCACCTAAAAACTCAATCTGTCGTTTAGCAGATAGCTGTGAAAATAATTGGTATTCCTTTTCAGTCAAAATGCGTTTGATTAATTTGGGTTTTTCATGAATTATATTTTTGATACGTCCTAATTCAACGACGTCTAAGCCAGTACCATAAATCATCTCGTTTACTCTTTTCTTAGAATTTACACTTATTCTATCAAATTTTTTTGAAAAACTATAGAATATTTACGCTAAAACAAAAAAATGATTGAGAAAATTAAATTTTCTCAATCATTTTTACTTAATTTTTGCCGTTTCGGATAACAAAATCTTGTTTCTTTTCACTTCCACGTCGGCTCTTTTTAGGTTGACCTTCTTTATTACCAGGTCCCTTATTATTTTTCTTATGGTAGTCTTTATTATTTTTACGACGATCTTGCCGATAATTTCCATTATCACGGTCACGTGAGTAGTTCTTACGGCGGCCTTGTCCTTTGTTTTGTTTACCCTTGCCCTTAGGTAAAGGACGTTCCGGAGTAATTTTTACTGGCACAACGTCAGCAGGATCTTTGGCTAAGGTCTTCAATAATAAAGCAGCTAGATCTTGTGCTGAATAACGTTCTAACAAGTCATTAGCTTCTTTGCTATACTTGTCCAAACCATTTTCAGCCATTTTTTCGTCGATCGTTTCTACCGCTTGAGTAACTTGTCCTTTAAACGCTTCCTTATCAGAAGGTGGACGCATCGGCGTCATACGTTTTTTCGTCAAGTTTTCAATAACATGTAGATAATTCATTTCATTTGGCGTCACAAAAGTAACAGAAACACCGCTTTTTCCAGCACGTCCTGTCCGACCGATACGGTGAACATAACTTTCCGGATCTTGTGGGATATCATAATTATAAACATGCGTCACACCAGAAATATCCAAACCTCTAGCAGCCACGTCTGTTGCAACTAAAATATCCAGTTGACCTTTTTTAAATGACCGTAATACGCTCATACGTTTTTGTTGCGAAAGGTCACCGTGGATTCCTTCTGCTTTGTAGCCACGTGCTTCTAATCCGCGTGCTATTTCATCCACACGACGTTTTGTACGACCAAAAATAAGCGTTAATTCTGGTAATTGAACATCAAAAAGTCGAGTCATAATGTCGAATTTTTCATAATCTTTGGCACGTACATAATATTGATCAATCGAATCAGCAGTCATTTCTTTTGCTTTGATCTGAACGTGATGTGGATCTTTCATAAATTTCACACCGATAGATTTAATTTCTTTAGGCATGGTAGCTGAAAACAGTAATGTTTGTCGTTTATCAGGGACTTGGGCAATAATTTTTTCGATATCTTCCAAAAAGCCCATATTCAGCATTTCATCTGCTTCATCCAGCACCAATGTTTCCACGGTAGAAAGCTTCAACGTACGGCGGTTGATATGGTCAAGCATCCGGCCAGGTGTTCCTACTACAATATGTGGATGATCTTTTAATTGGCGAATTTGACGTCCAATATCAGCACCACCGTAGACTGCTTGTACCTTAATTTTTTTCTCTTTACCTAAACGGAATAGTTCTTCTTGTGTTTGAATCGCTAGCTCCCGCGTTGGCGAAATAACCAATCCTTGAATTTGTTTTTTGTTAGTATCGATTTTTTCTAACATAGGCAAACCAAAAGCAGCTGTTTTACCAGTACCTGTTTGCGCCTGTCCAATCACATCTTTACCTTGCATGGCTAATGGAATGGTTTCTTCTTGAATCGGTGTTGCTTCTTCAAAACCGCTTTTTTGTACAGCGTCTAATAAGACCTGTGATAAATCTAGTTCTTTAAATTTCAAATAAATCCTCCTCTTTAGAAACATGAGAAAGGGTTGCTATTTTTTCTCTCTCACTTTTATGAAGCGTCAGTCTTTTTCTGCGATAGCTTACAATCTTGTCCCTGAATATAAATTAAAAGCATCGTTTCTACCGAAAAACCGCTTCTTGAAGGCATTAGAAAAGGCTAGGACAAAACCAGTTCTTTTTTTGTCTTAGCCTCATTCATTTGAATTTATTCTGACGAATTTTGCTATTTCTATAACCTATAAAAAGGTTGGTTTATTTATCAGTTATTTCAATTATACTTCATCTTTCGGCACGTTTAACAGTATAACATGATTTGAAACTTTCAGCAAGTTTCCAGATTTAATTTCACTTTTTTTGTAAAGCTGTAATAACTTCTGCTAATCCCATCCCGTTACTTCCTTTTAAAAGTAGCGAATCTTGCGGCTGTATGTCTTTTTTGATCGTTTCAATTAGTTCTTTTTTATTTTCATGGGCAAAGTAATAAATATGGTCACGTTTATCTTTTAAAGAATGATATAAAGCATTCATTTCCGGCCCAAATAGATAAACTTCCGCAAAAGCATCTGTGATATGTTGCGCCATCTGCATATGCATTTGTCTAGAGTCATTTCCTAATTCAAGCATATCTGCTAGCACGATGATTTTTCTGCCTGGCAGCGGTAGCTCAGCAAAACTATCAAGCACCAGCCCCATCGCTGTCGGATTTGCATTATATACATCGCTTAAGATATCCGCCCCATTAAACGCCTTACTCCACTGGGTGCGATCTTTGGTCAGTTGAAAATTCTTTAAGCCGGTTGCAATCTCGTCATCGCTCAACCCAAAATAATGACCAAAGCTATAAGCAACTAATGCGTTTTTGACATTATACCTGCCGATAACCGGGATCAGGAAGTTTTGTTCGCCAATCGCAAACTCCGTACTCTCTTTGGTAGTTTTTAATACTTTTGCTTGAACCGTTCCTTCTGTTAACCCAAAAGTTACTATTTTTTGGCTTAGGGAAGAAACAAGCGGTTGTAATAAAGGTTCATCTGCAGGTATAAATAAAATCCCATCTTTTTTTAAGCCTGCAGTAATTTCCATCTTACCTTTAGCAATACCACTTCGTGAACCTAGGCTTTCAATATGCGCCTCACCGATTAAAGTAATTGCCGCTGCATCTGGTTTACCAATCTGAGAAAGTAGTGTTAAATCACCCGCATGGTCCATTCCCATCTCCAGCACTAAAACTTCTGTTGTTTCAGGCATATGTAAAATCGTATATGGTAAGCCCAAATCATTATTATAATTTCCTTGCGTTTTATATGTTTGATATTTTTGTGCCAAAACCGCTTCTGTCATGTCCTTAGTCGTTGTTTTGCCGTTACTTCCAGTAATAGCCACAACTTTAGGAGCAACTCTTTTTCGATAATAACTTGCCAATTTTTGAAAGGCTTTTTTCGTATCTGACACTGAAAAAACAAATAGACCTTCCGGCGCTTTGCTTATATCTTCGCTCCAAAGTGTTGCAACGGCTCCGTTTTCTTTTGCCTGTTCAGCAAACTGATGGCCATCAAGGGTCCCTTTTAATGGAACAAAGAGACTATTGGGAATTATTTTCCTACTATCAAATTCGACATTGGTAATCATCTGAGTACTATCCTGGGAGCCTCCCAAGACTTCTGCAATTTCTTTAACCGTTAAGTTCATATTTTCTCCTTGATATATTTAGCATTCATTTTTTATCTTTTTATCTTGCTAATTCGTTGTGAAGTGTTTAATTCACACAGGTTCACCTATGAATGTAGGTACAAAAAACAAGACACTACACCTTAAATGTATGTGCCTTGTTTTATCTTCTATTCCCCTACATCGATGCGAAATTTTTTCTTTTGATTGTATTGGTTCAAACCAAGTTGAATCAATTCTTCAATCAAATCCCCATAAGGTAATCCCGTTTTTTCCCATAATGAAGGATACATACTAAATTGCGTAAAACCAGGCATGGTATTTACTTCATTTAAAAATAGTTCATTCTTATTAGTTAAAAAGAAATCACAACGGGCCAAGCCACTGCCACCTAAAGTCGTATAAGCTATTTTTGCATATTCTCGCGCTTTTGCTTGGGCTTCTTCAGGAATCTGTGCTGGGATCTGCATTTTAATATTGTTATCGATATATTTTGAATTATAGTCATAAAAGGCAACGTCTTTGACGATTTCACCTGGAAGCGTCGTTCGTACATCCTCATTACCTAGAATTGCTACTTCAATCTCACGCGCTTCGATGCTTTGTTCAATTACCACGCGCGAATCATAGCGATAAGCTTCAACCAACGCTTGCTGTAATTCTTCGCGATCGTGAGCTTTCGTTATACCGACACTTGAACCCATATTAGCAGGTTTAACAAACATCGGATAAAGTAGCGTTCCTTCACATTGTTCAAAAATCTTTTTAGGATTTTCTTTCCACTGACTTTTCAGCACAGGAACATAAGGAACTTGGGGAATATCGACCGCATATAAAATATATTTGGTCATAATTTTATCCATACAACCGGCACTGGTCATTACACCTGCCCCGATATAAGGCATATCAATTGTTTCAAGGAAACCTTGAATGGTTCCGTCTTCGCCGTTTGGACCATGAAGAATCGGTAACACAATAGCATCCTCTTCTTTAATTTGGCAAGGTTGAATTAATTTATCAGTATCCCCTGCACTTCCCCAATGAAGATGAAGCACTTCTTCTGAAGCTGGTTTTTCATTCAGTAAAGGTCCTTTAACCCATTGGCCATCTTTTGTAATATAAACCAGTTGAACTTGGTAATAATTATAATAAACTGCACTGAGCACAGAAAAAGCCGAAAGTATCGACACATCATGCTCTGCACTTTGTCCTCCATATAATAAAATAATTTTCAAAGCTTTTCCTCCTATATCCGAGTGTCACTTTCAATTTATTTCTCATATATTTTAGCACAAAATGTTAATACCGAACATGTTTTTTTATTTTATCCTTTTTATTTGCCAAGTTCTTTTGCTAAAAATTCATTTAATACCATAAAAAAATGTTCGCGATCTTTTTTTGTGAAAGCTTTAGGACCTTTTGTCTTTTTCCCTGCTTTACGCATCTGAGCGCTCATATATCGTTGGTTTAATAAAATATCAATTGTTTCTTTTTTATATTCCTCACCAGAATGATGAAATACCCGGGCTCCTTTGGGTAAAGCTAATGAAGCTAACCCATAATCTTGGGTAACCAAAATATCATTGGGTTCGACCAATTTCACAATCTCATAATCTGCTTGCTCTGCCCCTTTATCTACATAAATAAAATGAACAAATTCTGGCTCTTCTTTATTTGTATAATGATCAATACTAGTCACAATTAAAACAGGTAACTGAAATTTTTTTCCTAATTGAATGACTTCTTCTTTTACCGGAGAGCCGTCCCCATCAATCATTAATCGCATTACTATCGCTTCCTTTAACCTTACTATTTGTAAAAAAGAGGCCGCTATTATCGCTAAACTGAACATAAATCATTTTCGATGCTACGGTTCGGTACTAAGCACATCTGTAATCGTATATTCACCATCGCTCTTATGATCTTTAACCTCTTCTCGTGCTTCAAGGTCATTAAAATGCCACCATTCAGAAGCAAGAGGCGTCATCTCTGCGTTAACAAAATATTCTTGCAGGGCAAGTGCTGCTTGGTTCATCTCAGGCCGAAGTTCAGCTTCTTTCCAAGCATCTGGGTCAAATGAGGTCACTGGATGAGTAAAAACGGCAGAGGCTGAGCTTAATTCATGCATCGGTGTGGGCATATCATATTCCGTATAGTCCTCTACAACATCTACGGAATAATCCCCATAAAAAGTCGTTTCCTGTTCATCAATTTGGGCTAAACTCACATCAATGGCAAAACCCATTTGATGATTGGATACTTCATCATTAATGAACCAGGACATCGCCCAAGGTGGCGTATCTGCCCCTGCATTTACCGTATCATTTGTATCTGCCAATTTCGTTAGCTGATCAAAAACCTTTTCTTGTGCGTTATGCGGACGATAGGTCTCATAAATAAGCAACGTTTCGCCATTTTCTAGCGCCTGGGATTGGGCGTTGGAAATTTTTTTGGCCGTGGTATATAAAACAGGGATGACAAATTCTTCTTTTCCAAGTCTTTCATTATCGGCTTTCCCATCATATAAAGTCGCGTTGGTCACCTCTGGTATATCAACACCTGAAGAGCGATATAATGACGAATACGTATTGGTGTTATCATAAGCCGCAGATGGCAGTACATCAGGTAAATTGATAAAGGCATATTGATGTTCGACCCAACCTTGCGTACCTTCCCATTCAATCTCCCACCAGTCGCCGTCTTCTTGTAAAATTTTAAACGCCGTTCCTGGTTCCAGGGTCTCCTCTGTCTCTGCATCCGAATCCGCTTGACTTTTTACCGCTAGATCGACCGGTGCATAACCGGAAGCATTAACAATAGGTAATTCAAACTCACCCTCATAGGGATTCTCTTCAGGCCCAGTCGATCCTTCCGATGATTCTTCTGATGACTCTTGAGAGGTATCAGTCGTCGTTGAACGAGCTTCTTCTGAAGATTCGTTCACAACCGTTGAATTTTCGGATTCATTTGCGAATGGATTATCTAGTTGAATAACAATCGCCAAACTAACCCCTACAACTACGATAAGCAGCAATGATAAGCCGAAAATAATTTTTTTATTCTTTTTCATCCACTATCTCTCCCCTCAAAAAATATAATATCTTAGTACATATAAAACCAGGAGATGAACAGGATAGACAATGTAAAATCCCCACTTCATTAGGAAAGATTTTTTCCCTCGTGTACCATCATAAATCGTCAGTAATGGAACCACCAGCAAAATACCTAAACGAAAAATGGCATTACCATCCGTGATTGAAAAACCAGGTAAGACATAAAAAAGCATGCCAATCAAAGTAAAACTAAGCATTTGTAAAGAAAAATTTTTTCTAAAAATACCAAAGGCTAAAATCCATAACACGCTAATATAATTCCAGTCAGCCGTCCAAGACAATAGACAGCACATTAAAATCACCAGAATTTTTACCGGTATAGGCATCACTTTCGATTGACTTGTAGATAGTGCTAACAACCCCATAAACAATCCCCAAATGACGCTGGTTGCTTGCAAAGAGGTTAAATTAAAATAAAGGATATAGGGATAATGAGAGAGTAAAGCAAAAATGAATAATCTTTTAAAATATTTTTTCTTATTGGATGTATGAAAGTAACCTTCTGAAATAAGGTAACACATAATCGGTGCTGCGAGTCTACCAAACATACGTAAAATAACATAGAGTGACGAATTGCTTGGAACCAACCAAAACGTGGAATGATCAACGATCATCGCCGTCACTGCGATGATTTTTAATGCGTTCGCATTTAATGAAAGTTTAAATGAAGGCTTAATTGTATATTCCAAATGGGCTTCCTTTCTTTATAAAAATCGGTTTTTATATTGTACATATTCAGTTCCGTGGTTTCAGTTTGCCTTAACTGTTTTAAAATGCTTCTCTAATTAACTATTATTTTCTAAGACTTCAAAAGAATAAATATTCACACAACATCTATTTTTAAAACATGATATCATACGATAGCTTCTTTTTAATATTAAATATTTTTATCAAAATATTAACTCAAGTTTCGCACATGTAAAATGATATTAAACAACGGTCTTATCAACTCTTAGGTCGAAAAAAGTCCTGATATTGACTGCCTACCTTTTTATACAAAAAGAACTCCTTTTGTTTTATAATTGATTTAACCACAAACCAAAAACAAAGGAGTTCTTGCCTTTATGGTACACTTAAAAGCTATTAAAAATCAATTACCGAATGAAATAAAAGCCCTTTTTTCTGAATTAAAAGTCACGCAATTTTTAAAACAAGCCCATATGGAAAAGCAAAAAGGGTATTCGGTGGCTATTCTATTCACTTTTCTCTTTAGCCTCGTCTTTAAAGGAAAATCCTTAAACCAAGTTCTCAGTGGGCGGGAAAGCGACCAATACATGAAAAAAGATACCGTGTATCGATGGATGAACAATCCCCATAACAACTGGCGTCTGTTTTTACTTCGGTTTAGTGCGTCTGTCATCGAAAAGCTCCATTCTTTAACGGATACGAAAACCCATATTCGGACGTTGATCTTGGATGATTCGACGTTTTATCGTAATCGAAGCCAAGAGGTACCAGGCTTAGCTCGTCTTTGGGATCATGCGCTCAAACAAGGATACAAAGGGTATCGTATGCTTACTTTAGGGTTCTCCGATGGCTATTCTTTCATTCCGATTGATTTCGGGTTACTATCCGGTAAGAAAAAAGTGAACCAAACAATAGCAGAAAAAGATCAACGAACCGTAGGAGCCAAACGATTCAACGAATCAAGTCGTAAAATGCCCGAAGTGGCACTTGAGATGGTTCAACGCGCCTTGAACCAAGGGATTTACGCCACCCATGTGTTGATGGATAAATGGTTTACTTCCCCTAAAATGATAGACCAATTACACGATATGGGGATTCACACCATTGGGATGGTGAAAAATGGAAAAACCAAATACCTTTTTCATCAACGTTTATACAAGCTGGAAGAACTTTATGCCAAATCTACGAAAGAATATACACAAGAAGCGATTATTTCCTCGATTGTGGTGAAACCAAGCTCCGGCAAAAATCCCGTGAAAATCGTTTTTGTCAAAAATCACAATAAGAAAAGTGCTTGGTTGGCGATTATGACCGATGATCTGGATTTATCTTCCCAAGAAATGGTCAAAACATACTCGGCGAGATGGGACATCGAGACATTTTTTAAGGCATCGAAATCATTGCTTCATCTGACTAAAGAAACACAAACGCGACATTATCAAGCCTTAATTTGTCACACCACCATTGTGTTCACACGGTATATTTTATTAAGCTGGCAGCAGCGCTGTGCCAATGATGAGCGGACCTTAGGTGGCTTATTTTATGAACTGGGCGATCAAATAAAAGAACTCGATTGGTCCGCTGCTCTTATCGAATTAGTACATATTATTCAAGCGGTAAGTGAAGAATCAGGAAGCCAATTACAAGATTTTATTACAAGTCAACTCCAACACTGGGTGGATACTCTGCCCCGTTATATCAAGGCTTATCTCCCAGATTTGGTGTGCGAAACTTGAGATATTAATTTTGTAACAGCTTCTATGAATGCCTCCAATTAATATGTTCAATATCTCTATATCAGAGTTTATAAAAAAATAACGTTAGTGCTAAAAATCACTTGATTTTTAGCACTAACGTTATTACGAGCGTTATTGAAATATTTTATATTTAAACATCGTCCTGTTTCTAGTAAGGAATAAAAAAAGGGTCTATAATATTTAGTGTTGTTACTCATAGAATGAGTGATAGCACTTATTTTTTTGTATAACAAAAAAGCATTTGTTTCCTTTATAATTAAGTTGGACACAAAATCTAAAGGAGGAAACAAATGCTTCATTATAAAGATATCAAAAACAAAGACAATAATCTAGACCTAGCGGTTAAAAATCTACTCAATATGAAGGACCCTCACATCTTTTTTTCGGCTCAAGCGGTTCAAAAAGAAAACCTTCATCATCGAATGACCAATGTCTTTTACGGTGTCCTCACGTACACTCCGAAAGCTTGCGAGTGTTGTGGTGTGATAAATGAAGGGAACACTCTTATAAAACATTCCTTGAAGCCTTCTGATATTCAGTTACTTCCTTATCAGGAAGTGCCTAGTATCTTGCGATTATTTAAACAACGCTTTTACTGTAAAGCCTGTCATCATACCTTTAGCGCCAAAACCTATTATATCGCTAAAGATTGTTATATTTCGCAAGCCTTGAAATTTGCCATTGCCGTCGATCTAAAGAAAAAAATTTCTATGAAGGATATTGCTTTGCGTTATTTGGTTTCGGTTAAAACGGTGGAGCGTGTATTAGATACCTTCTATAAAGGGCCCCAATTCAGACCAAACGATCTGCCTAAGCATTTATTAATCGATGAGTTTAAAGGAACAAAGGATTGTGAGGGCGCCATGTGTTTTATCTTTAGCGACGCTCAAACCGGGAAAATCATCGACATCTTAGAGGACCGTCGAAACTTCAAATGAGTCGCTTACTTTCAACGGTTTGCTTACCAAGCCCGTCAAAAAGTCCAACATGTGGTCATGGATATGAATGCTTCTTATAGTCCCATGATCCACCAAGTGTTCCCGAAGGCGAAGATCCTTATCGATCATTTCCATGTCATCCAACAAATCTCGCGCGCCTTCAACCAACAACGCATTCGTTCAATGAACAAGCTGAAAAAGGGAGACGCCCAACAAATGAAAGATTATCGAAAGTTAAAAAAATACTGGAAACAATTGCAAAAGAAACATCAACATTTAGGGTACGAACAACTAAAACAGTTTCCTCTTTTTCGCAAAAAATACGTCACAGAATCCGAAGTGGTCGATTATTTATTAACGATTGATCCTGTCCTCCAAGCTTCTTATGAAGTTTATCAAGGGCTCCTGGAGGCTTTTGAGAAGCGCGAAGCGCAACAGTTCTTTACCATTATTGACCAACTCCCTCAAATGCTAGAAGAACCGTTTCGCAAGTCCCTTCGTTTCTTAACTAAATACCGAAACGCCATTATGTTGTCCTTTACCCAGCCTTATTCGAATGGAAAACTTGAAGGGAAAAACAACCTGATTAAAGTCATACAACGGGTCGCTTTTGGCTTTCGTTCCTTCCAACATTTACGGAAACGAGTGCTTATTCAACAAGGGCTCCTGGAAGTCCTATAAAATAACAAAAAAAGAAGAACCGAAGTCCTTCTTTTTTATAAAGGTTTTGCTTAAACAACACTACTTGTCAAAGACCCTAAAAAAATCTGCTGTTTTAGCTTAAATAGCTAAAACAGCAGATCTTTATCAGTACTAAACTATAGTAGGAAATGTACTTCCACAAGAACATTTTCCCGGCATCCTGCAATCCGGCAGGGGAGTGAATACTCGTATGCCGCTGTTTGAGGTCACCGACGATTCGTCGGCTTCTCGGCTCATCGCATAACGTTCATTCTAACACAAAAAAAGACGAATAACTAGAGTTAATTCCCTAGAATCTTTTGCGCTGCTTCATTTTTTTCGTAAAAAAGATAAAAAAAGAAATAAAAAGAAGAAAACCCACGTTTTTTCCCATTTTAATAAGGAAAAATAAACGTTTTCTTTTTTTCTTGAACAGTCTTTCTTTAAAAAAGAGCGCACGAAAGACACGGGTAAAAATACACCGTGTTTTTTTATGATGGCGAGAGTTACGCCGCGGGTCGTTTTTCTTGGGCTAAGGCGCGTTTTTTCTTCGCTAACATCAAGCAAAATGTGGTGGTCACATGCAATTTCATTTTCGCTAAGCCCCGTATCCGATGATCTTCAAAGAGATAATCGCGGTCGATCCGGCCGTTAACCCGTTCCACGGCGGAGCGCTCGTTATAATAACGTTGAAATTTTTTCGAATCCCGCCCGATCAAGTTAAAGACCCGTGGATCTTCGGCGCGTGGAATCGAAACCCGATGAATCCCCGCCCCATTTTTCGGATGCGTTTCATAACGAAGGGTGTCCGAAGCGGCATGATACCCCTTGTATTGCGCTCGGATAAGCTTTCCTCGATGGCTCACATAATAAACTTCACCTTTATAAGTATAAACGAAGTCGGTATCTTGATATTGTCGGGTGCTTTCTCCTTGCCAATGATTTACGATATCGATGATCGGCTTCATCCCTCGATCTTCAATGATCTCGCGTAATTTTCCTCCGTCATAGCCTTTATCTGCGGATAAATGGTCGCAACGTTCCGCCAGCCAGGAAGGCATTTGGGCCACCATTTCCTTAGCCACCGTTTTTTCCCCATTCGCCGCGGGTGTTACTCGAAATAAAAGGGGCAACTCATATCTGGCATCGGCGATTAGATGCACGCGATAACCATAAAACCAAGCGGATTTTGTTTGGATTTTCCCTTCTTTTGTCGTAGAGGTATAAGACTTTTGGGTATAATTGGCATCGTGATCTCGGCGCCCCTCGCATTTTTTCTTTTTTGGCGGTCTTTGGGCATAGGCTTCAATAATTTTGCCATCCAAAGCTAAGCTTTCGCCGAGGTCGGAGAGCGCTTCTTGTAGCTCCTCGGTCATATGGGCAAATAGGGCGTCGAGCAGGTCTTGAACATCGATCAGTCGCCTTTGAAATCGTGTGAAAGCTGAAGGACTAGGAGCTAAACTTTTGCGGCCGTTTTTTCGATTGTAGCGTGGTTCAAGATGACAAGCATGACGTAAAAAAGGATTCCGCTCAAGTTCATTGATTAACTCCGTGGGCCCTTGATGATGGAAGACAAACATCGCAATCCAGCAGCGAAACATCGCTTCGTTCGGCCAATCATCGCGACCGCTCGCACGTCGGTCATCTAATTCCTGGATCAAGTGCTGGTAAGGGATCTGATTTAATAGAGCTTCAAACTCTTGAAGCGGTCCGCAATCAAAATCTTCAAATAAGTTGATATTGTATGGTACAATAGTTTCAGAATTCATAAGAAAAGCCTCCTATTTAGTTTTGTCGTTACTACTATTATAGTGGAAATCGCTCGATTTGTCGGCTTTTCTTATGATTCTTTTTTCTATTTTCATTTATACCGTGAAATTCTAAAAAAATAGAAATCGGAAAGGCCAAATCCTCATTTCATAGGGTTTTACCTTCCGATTTCTTTTTTATTACAATCGTTAATCCTTGTAAGACAAGGACTTTCAACATCGCGATTTATTCCCCTAAAATCGTACTAATTTTTGTATTGATCAAATCAATTGCTACATGATTTTGTCCACCTTCAGGAACTACCACATCTGCATAGCGTTTGGTCGGTTCAACAAATTGATGATACATTGGTTTGACAACAGATAAATACTGATTGATTACCGAATCAAGAGTCCGTCCTCTTTCTTCTATGTCACGTTTAATACGACGAATAATCCGAATATCATCATCCGTATCTACATAAACTTTGATATCCATCATATTACGTAAACGTTCATCCGCTAAAATTAAAATACCTTCTAGAATAATGACTTCTTTAGGCTCCTGAACTTCAATTTTATTGCTACGTGTATGAGCTACGTAATCATAGACAGGCTTTTGGATCGTTTCATAATGCAATAATTTATTTAAATGTTCGATCAATAAGTCGGTGTCAAACGCAAATGGGTGATCGTAATTGGTTTTCAGCCTTTCTTCAAAGGGAAGATCACTTTGGTCTTTATAATAAGAATCATGTTCAAGCATCGTAATTGAATGATTAGGAAAACGATCTAAAATTGCATGACTAACGCTTGTTTTTCCGCTACCAGAACCTCCTGTCACCCCAATAATAATCGGTTTATGCTTTGCCATCATTTTTCCCTCTTTCATTTTTTATCATAAAAAGCTGTTCAAATCGCTTATTGTGGGCTGGCTAATACGTCATAAATATCTTCTAGGCGAGAAATTTGAAAAGTCGGTTTTATTTTGGCATCCGCCGCAGCAGCAATTGGATTAAACCAGATCGTATCGATCCCTGCATTTTTTCCGCCTTGAATATCTGATGTCAAAGAATCACCGATAATTACTGTCTCTTCTTTTTGTAGATGAGGTGCCTGAGTAAAGACATAATCAAAAAATTCAATCATAGGTTTTTGGAAACCGGCTTGTTCAGAAATGAAAATATCTTTGAAATAAGGATATAGTTTAGCATCGGTTAAACGTTGGAATTGGGTATTTGCTAAGCCATTTGTTACCACATACAAATCAGCTTTAGCCGATAAATCACGAATAATTTCTAAGCTATTGCCAATTCTTTTATGTCCTTGATTCAAAAATTGTCGGTATCTTTGCTCTGTTTTTACACTATCTACTTTTTTACCCAAACGTTCAAAAAAAAGACCAAAGCGACCGTTAACCACTTCATCAGAAGTCAAATTCCCTTTTTCATGTTCTTCCCAACGCTTTTGGTTGATTGTTTTATACAAAGTTTCATTTTCTGGTGTCAATGGCACACCTAATTCGTTAAATAAGGCTTTTAGTGCTTGTTGTTCTGCATCATGAAAATCTAGTAACGTATTATCTACATCAAATAATAAATTTTTATAGCGCATGATATACTCCTTGTCCCTTTACTGAAGAATATCGTACCTTAATTGTGAAACAACGTCAATGAGTGCTACCCGTCCATCATTTATTAATAAACTTTAATGTTGATTTGACTTATTCGCTTTTTTCTTTTAAAGTGGTAACAAAGTAAATAAAGTTTCTCACTACACACAGCGTTAAGACCTGGTGGAGAAAGTTATCGTTGATTGATTAAAGGACAGCTGTGTATTTAAGCTGCCCTTTTTTTGTATAACTTATCGATCATGTATTATCATTTTGGTATTCGAGTAACCAATATTTGCTTGAAAGTATTGTTTAGCACAAATTTTAGGAGGAAAATAAGTTATGGCAGTCTCATTAGAAGTAGAAAAAAGAGCCGTTCGTCCACGTTCAATTAGAAACAAATTGCGTCACGAAGGAAGAGTTCCGGCAGTTGTCAATGGTTACAAAATTGAAAGTACCACCATTTCTGTTGACGCTCAAGAATTAGACAGAGTTTTACGTGAAAACGGACTAAACTCAGTTATCACGATGAATATCGATGGTAAAAAAGTGAATACTTTAGTTCAAAATTATTCATCAGATACATTCACACAACACATCATCCATGTTGAGTTCTTATCTGTAAACATGTCAGAAGAACAAGAAGTAGATGCAGAAATCGTTCTTGTCGGCGAATCAAGTGGTGTAAAATCAGGCGGTGTCCTTACTCAAACATTATACAGTGCTACCGTTTCAGCTACGCCAGATAAATTACCTGAAAATATCGAAGTAGATGTCTCTGCTTTAGAAATTGGTGATTCTATCAACATTAGCGACATTCCAGTGTCAAAAGACTACACTATTGTCAACGAAGCAGAAGAACAAGTAGCTGCTGTTAATGAACCAGAAATTGAAGAAGAACCAGAAGAAGAAGCTGAAGAAGCTGAACCAGAAGTAATCGGTGAAAGCGAAGAAGATTCAGAAGAATAATAAAAAAACCTTGAGATCGTCAGGTCTCAAGGTTTTTATCTATTAAAGTGATTCAAATTCGGTTTGCTCTACATCTTTCAAGCTAACAATCCAAGCATTCAGCTCATCTTCATCATTTAACACATCTACATTTTCATCAACCTTTTCATTGATCGAAGAAACGATCCCCGATAAAGGGCTGGCAAATTCACTAATTGCTTTTTCTGCTTCAAGTTCGATCAAAGTATCCCCTTTTTTATAGGTTTGCCCAACTTTTGGAAGTGAAGCAAATGAAATTTTTCCTAGTTCATCTTGAGCTTCATTTGTCAGACCTACAACATATTCTTTTCCATTATGTAGCACCCATAAATTATCGACTTTTTTTAAACATTGTTTTTTCATGATGCGAATACTCCTTCATAATCATTCTCATGGAACCCGATTGTTAAAAAATGATCCTCATTATCAACTAAAATCGGACGCTTAATCAACATACCATCTGTTGAGAGTACCTGACAAGCTTCCTCAAGTGTATACCCGTCTACTTTATCTTTCAAGCCTAACGCACGATATTTTTGTCCGCTGGTATTAAAGAAGCGCCGAACCGGTAAGCCGCTTTCTTTAACCCATTTTTCTAATTTTTCTTTGCTAGGAACTTCTTTAATCATATCAACAAATTCAACGTCTTTTCCCTGTTCTTCTAACCATTTTTGGGCATTCTTACAGGTACTACATTTAGGGTACCAGTATAATCTTAGCATCTACTCAGCTCCTGTCTTTGTTAAATCAATCCTCATTGGCAGCTTGATAACGCATGGCTAAAATCAAACCTACACCCATCATATTACTCAAAAGCGCCGAACCACCCTGACTAATAAACGGAAGAGGAATCCCAGTTAAAGGTAACAAACCGATGTTAGCTCCAATGTTTTCAAACACATGGAACAAAATCATCATAATAATGCCCGTTGCAATATAGGAATAAAATTCATTATTTGTATCAAAACAAACACGAATCATCCGATAGATCAAAATAAAATACAATAAGACTACAAATGCACTACCAACAAAACCAAAGTTTTCCCCGATAACTGAAAAGATCATATCAGATTCGCGTACTTGTACGGCAATTTCACTAGTATTAAATCCCTTACCAAATAAACCGCCGGAACCAATAGCCATTAAAGCCGATGCCACTTGCATAGAATCCCCTTGAACGTCATGAAACGGATCTAACCAGGAATCAATCCGCGCAAATTGATAATCAGAAAACAGGCCAATATTGGAAAGAAATTCTCGCCCGCCGTCATTTAAAACTAAGACAATCGTCCCCACACTGATCACTAAAAACACAGCAACTACGGGTAAAATAATCTTCCATGAAATTCCAGACATCAGGAATATACCACCAAAAATTGCTAAAAAGACCAACATCGTTCCAAAATCATCTTGTAATGTAATTAAAATTAGCACAGGCGCCACAACTGCTAGCATTTTTGCAATCAAAATACCATCTGTCTTTAAATTGCGAACTTGATAGTTAGCATTATGTTTAGTAACCACCATTGCCAGCATTAAAATTATCGCAATCTTCATTAATTCTGCTGGTTGTACAGTAATAGGACCTAAACTAAACCAGTTTTTAGAACCAGTAGCTCTTTGCATAGCTGGATCATAAAATTGTACTAATAATGCCATCACAACTAGCCCTGCTGCATATACGTATTTGGCCATCAACCAAAGCCACTTTGACTTGATATGCATAATACAAATCACTGCAACAATTCCAACAATGTACCAAATTAACTGTTGAAATACGTCACCCCAAGGGTTGGTATTTCCTAACGGGTCATGATAAGACGCAACATACAAAGAAGCTAAGCCTATTAAACATAATAAAAAGACAGGTAGAATTACGCCATAATCGATTTTGTTGTCATTTTTAAAAAGGTTCCTTTTTTCCATCTGCTCTCTCTTTTCCTAAAAAATACTTTCTTCATTATAGGGGTAATCGATTATAAAAGAAAGCCTTGTATTCAGACATTCAAAAAAATTTTAGAATTGCACCATTTATTCTCTTCAATTTTGTTAAAAATGAAAAATTTTTCGAAAAATAGCAGCCAGTATCCATAGGATAAAACCCACTAACAAGAAAAAAAGAAAAACTCGCACGATATCGCTCCAAGTATCAACAGGAAACCAACCGCTAAATACTAAAATAGGAAACACAGTTAGCAACATGACAAAACAATGAATCAGAGTTTGCTTTGTCAGACTCCAAGAATCCATTTGATAAATGATCGTTGCCGCGCTAACCCAAAAAGCAATCCAAGCAGAAATAAACGTGCCTCTGGCTTCGATATTTCTTTCTTGTATATACAAAACAAGCGCAATAAGTGACATCATTACAAGAGGAATACTTCCACGCAACAATCCTTTCAATAATAATTGCATTGTTTTTCTCCTTCCTTTTTGTAAAAATCTTTTTCAATAGTTAACCGTTATTAATAAATTGAAAGAGATGCCTGTTAACTTTTCGTAAACAACAAACCATTTGTTATTTCACCCAACAACAATACTTTTATACCTACTCAAAAATTACCATGGCTTCGTAATGACCCCTTATTTTCTTTTGTTTCAGTATATCATATGAGGGACAGCTGTTTTGCTTTTTATTTCATCTAAGTTAGTTCAAATTCTCTGCCCCATTTTCTGCCCCATAACCAATTTTTGAAAAAATAAAAAACGTTAGTACCTACTATAAAAAGCAGTGTACCAACGTTTTAAGGAGTGCCAGCAACAGGACTTGAACCTGCGACCTACGCGTTACGAGTGCGTTGCTCTACCAACTGAGCTAAGCTGGCGAAATACATATGAAATTATAAGAAACTTTTCGCGATTTGTAAAGGAAAACTTTTAAAAAAGCCTATTGTCTGAAAATTTTCAAGAATTATGCTATAATGGAACTAAGGAGGTTTTATATATGGCAACATTTGGTAAATTTGATACATCCATTGACCCATCAGAAGTAGGTAAAGAGTTTACGGTTGATGAACATGTAGCGTTTGAAGTACATAACCAGTCAGAAACAGGAACAATTACGAAGCAATTGAAGAATTCAGCCCTCATTAAGATTGACGAAACAAGTTCGAACCAAGACCTCATTGGGCAAACGAATGGTGTCATTATCATCAATTACAAACAGATGAAACCAACTGAATAATAAAAAAAAGTGAATCTTAATCGATTCACTTTTTTTTATTATTATTTTGTACCAAACAAACGATCGCCAGCATCGCCTAGGCCTGGAACGATATATCCATCTTCGTTTAAGTAGTCGTCTAGCGCAGCTGTATAGATATCTACATCAGGATGAGCTTCTTGCAAGGCTTTAACACCTTCTGGAGCAGAAACGATACAAACAAATTTAATATTAGAAGCGCCCCGTTTTTTCAATGAATCAATTGCCATAATCGCTGATCCACCGGTTGCAAGCATGGGGTCAACCACTAGTAGTTGACGACTATCAATATCTTCTGGCATTTTCACAAAATATTCATGCGGTTCTAAGGTTTCTTCATCACGATACAAACCAACATGGCCAACTTTAGCAGCTGGAATGAGTTGTAAGATTCCATCGACCATACCTAAGCCAGCGCGCAAGATTGGGACAATAGCTACTTTTTTGCCAGCCAATGTTTTTTGTGTCGTCAGTTGGATAGGAGTTTCAATCTCGATATTTTCAGTTGGCATATCACGAGAGATTTCGTAAGCCATCAGCATAGCGAGCTCATCAACCACCTCACGAAAAACTTTTGTTCCGCACTCTTTTTCCCGAATAATGGTCAACTTATGTTGAATTAACGGATGATCGATCACTTGAAATTTTCCCATTTTTTAAGGCTCCTTTATTTTTTCTCTATTGTAATCTAAAAATAGACTACAAGCAAATACTTACAAGAGAGTTTAACTACTAACCATTTGAAACTAAGCCGTATAAAGTGGATGAGCATCGGTCAACGCTTGGACTGAAGCTTTTACTTCGTCAAGGACAGCTTGATTTTCTTTGTTTTCCAAGACTTTTATAATCAAGTGTGCCACTTCCGCAGCTTCACTTTCATTAAACCCACGACTAGTGATCGCAGGAGTTCCTACACGAATACCACTTGTTTTAAATGGGCTCAATTTTTCAAAGGGAATCGCATTTTTATTGACCGTAATATGAACAGAATCTAAAAGTTTCTCCGCTTCTTTTCCGGTCATATCGTAATCTGTGACATCGACTAAAAGTAGATGATTGTCAGTGGCACCGGAAACCAGTCGAATATTTTCAGCTTGATTAAATACTTTTTCCATCGCTTTTGCATTCTTGAGGACTTGTTGACTATATGATTTAAAACTAGGATCTAACGCTTCATTGAAAGCAACTGCTTTTCCTGCAATCACATGTTCCAAAGGTCCTCCTTGAATTCCTGGAAATACATTACTGTTTACCTTTTTAGCTAACGCTTCGTCATTAGTCAGAATCATCCCGCCACGAGGACCGCGCAACGTTTTATGTGTCGTTGTCGTCGTAATATCCGCATAAGGAATTGGGCTTGGGTGAAGGCCGCTAGCAACTAGTCCTGCAATATGCGCCATGTCAACCATTAGTTTGGCATCAACTTCATCTGCAATTTCTTTAAATGCAGCAAAATCAATCATGCGAGAATAAGCACTTGCTCCGGCAACAATAAGTTTTGGTTGATGTTTGTGGGCTAAAGCACGCACATTGTCAATATCGATCATTTCTGTTTTAGGATCAACGCCATAGCTGACAAAATGGTAGGTTTTACCACTAAAATTTACTGGAGATCCATGTGTCAGGTGACCACCTGCAGATAAGTCCATCCCTAGAACAGTATCTCCTTCTTCAATCAAGGATAAATAAGCTGCCGTGTTCGCTTGTGAACCGGAATGTGGCTGAACATTAGCGAATTTAGCGCCGAATATTTTTTTAGCACGTTCAATCGCTAAATTTTCGATAACATCTATAAATTCACATCCACCGTAATAACGACGTCCAGGATAGCCTTCTGCATATTTGTTTGTTAAAATGCTGCCTTGAGCTTCCATCACTGTTTTTGAGACGATATTTTCTGAGGCAATCAATTCTAAATTATTTTGCTGACGGTTAGCTTCATCTTCAATCGCAGTACCGATTTCTAAATCAAAATCTTTTATAGCCATGTCAAAAACACCCCTTTTACTTTTGATAGCATTGTACCATAGGAAAATTAAGAAATCTTTCTTAACCTTCAAAATACTTTTGCGACGCAGCCTTCTTCAAACGGTTCATATAAGCCACACCCAAATCTTCTTCTGGGAAAGCTGCTGCCAAAATAACGTCTAAGCGCAGCTGAGTTTCATCTAATGCTCGCAAACCAGCATATAATCCTTTCGTCGCTGCTGCTACACTATTGCCATTATAAGAAAAAGTCGCTGCTGTATCCGCACGGACTTTATCGCACACAGCTGGTCCAGCCAATACGCCTGCACATAGGTGATTCTCTTTTACCCAGGTAATTGCAGCTGGCCAATCTTGTTCTTTGACCATTAAAACTTCCGTGTCCGGTGCATAATGCTTATACTTCATACCAGGAGATTTTGGTGCTTCGGAGGTTTTTAACAAGTGTCTATCATAGCTAACTTCAATTCCTAAGTCTTGTTTAATTTGTTCTTTAGTAATGGCGCCCGGACGTAAAATCATAGGTGCTTGCTCGGGGTCACTGATATCTAACACGGTAGATTCTACCCCAATCTTAGTAGAACCATCGTCTAAAATCCCCTCAATTTTACCATGCAAATCGTGGTAAACATGTTCATAAGTTGTAGGGCTAGGTTTTCCCGAGGTATTAGCGCTCGGACCTACTGCGGGTACCCCCGCCTTTTTAAGTAATAGTAAGGTATCTTCATCATCCGGCATACGAAATGAAACCGTAGGCAATCCGGCAGAGACCTCTTTAGCAAATAGGTCTGGTTTCACCTTGCATACCAACGTTAATGGACCTGGCCAATACATATCCACTAGTTTTTGTGCATAAGGATGAAAGTCGGTCACGTAATCTTTGACTTGTTCAAAACTACTAACATGAACAATCAACGGATTATCACTAGGCCGTCCCTTTACATCAAACACACGACGAACTGAGCATGATATCATCGCATTTGCGCCTAAACCGTACACGGTCTCGGTGGGAAAAGCTACCAAACCACCTTCTTTTAAAATCTGTGCAGCTTCATCTATTTCGCTTACTGTCCATCGTCTTGTTTCCACAGTTTATCCACATCCTTTCATTTAATTAACATCAAGTTATCAACAGTTTTGAACAAGTTATGCACAATTTGTGGATAACCCTCTGTTTAATTGTGCATTTCCTTGTTCATAACTTAAAAATTGCTAAAACTTCTGTATACTCTACTTTTTTCACGACGCAAAAGAAGTGAAAATTACTTTTACCCACAAGGCTGTGGATAACTAATACACAGCTAACATCCGATCGTTTCCCGATAAATCTTTTTTACGCTGAACTTTTTTTTGAGGGAAACTTTTTTGAAAAATTTTTTCTACCGCTTTACCTTGGTTAAAACCAATTTCTAAAAAAATCATCCCTTGCTTAACTAGTTTTTCCTGTGCTTGCTGAGCAATCTTTTGATAGATCGCTAATCCATTATTTTCAGCAAATAAAGCAATTTGAGGTTCATATTGACGAACGCTTAAATCCATTAATGACCACTCATCTTGACTAATATAAGGCGGATTAGCAATCAAAATATCGATAGGCTGATCGATAGGCTCTAAGGTATTCCCTAGGTAAAATCTTACATTTGCTTCTAACAAATGGCTATTCATTTGCGCGATTTCAAGAGCTTCTTCGGAAATATCTACTGCGTCTACCTGCCAAGCAGGTCGTTCTAATTTTAGGGTAGCCGCAATAGCGCCCGTACCTGTTCCTACATCCACCACATGAAGCTTTTCGTTTTTTTGATTGACAGTAGCTTGCAAACACCAGTCAACTAATTCTTCGGTTTCAGGACGGGGGATCAACGTCGCTGTATTGACCTTGAAACGACGCCCAAAAAATTCTTCATAGCCTAATAAATATTGTGGGGGATAATCATCTAATAACTGAGTTAAGTCGCTTTGTAATTGCTCATATTCATTTTGGGGCATGATATCTTTCATATGCAATAACCAATCGGTTTTTGTCCAATTTTTGCGCGCTAAAAAAACATAGAGAATCGCATATCCCTCTTTTTCCCGCGCTTCTAAAAAAGAAGAAGCCCATGACAGGACTTCTTGATAAGTTTTATTAACCATTTTGCAGCTCTTCCAATTTCGAAGTTTGATCGTATAAAACTAAAGCATCGATAATTTCGTCTAGTTCACCACTTAAAATTTTATCTAACTGTTGAATTGTCAAATTAATTCGGTGGTCTGTCACACGGTTTTGCGGGAAATTGTACGTACGAATTCGTTCTGAACGATCGCCAGTACCCACTGCTGATTTTCGACTGGCATCATATTCACTTTGTGCTTCTTGTTGATATTTATCATAAACGCGCGCACGCAAAACTTTCATTGCTTTTTCGCGGTTTTTAATTTGTGAACGTTCATCTTGCATAGCAACCACAATTCCCGTAGGAATATGGGTTAAACGCACAGCAGAGGCCGTCTTATTTACGTGTTGTCCACCAGCGCCAGACGCATGGTAAATGTCAGTCCGGATCTCTTTATCATCAATATTTAACTCTACTTCTTCAGCTTCAGGCATAACGACTACAGTTGCAGTTGAAGTGTGTACACGTCCTTGTGATTCGGTTTCTGGCACACGCTGTACACGATGGGCGCCACTTTCATATTTTAACTTCGAATAGACTCTATCGCCAGTAATCATCATAATCACTTCTTTATAGCCACCAATTCCTGTAATATTGGCGTCCATCACTTCAACCTTCCAACCTTGTGATTCCGCATAATGTTGATACATATTGAATAAATCACCAGCAAATAATGCGGCTTCATCACCACCAGCTGCTCCCCGAATTTCCATGATAATATTTTTATCATCGTTGGGGTCTTTAGGTAGTAATAAAATTTTGATTTGATCTTCTAATTCTTCTTTTTCTTTCTTCAGCTCTGTTAGTTCTTCTTTAGCTAGATCTGACATTTCTTCATCCAAGTTTTCGCTTAACATTTCTTCATCTTCGCTAATGTCTTCTTCTACTTTTTTATAACGTTGATAAACTTGCACCGTTTCACGTAGGTCCGCTTCTTCCTTAGACAACTTCATAAAACGATTTGTATCTGCGATCACATCGGGATCACTCATTAATTCGCCTAACTCTTGATAGCGATCTTCAATTTTCTGTAATTGATCGTAATACACGTGACATTCTCCTTTGCTAAATTTCTGGGTGAAAATAATGATGACGACAAACTGGATAATAGGCATCATTGCCGCCAATTTGCACCTGTTCTCCTTCATACACTGGCTTTCCATCGATAAAATGTAAATTCATGATTGCTTTTTTATGGCAAAACCAGCAAATAGTTTTCATTTCTTCAATTTTATCCGCATATAATAATAAATACTTTGACCCTTCAAATAATTCATTACGAAAATCATTTTTTAAGCCAAAAGCCATAACGGGAATCTTCAACTCATCCACGATACGCGTGAATTCCAAAACATGATGTTTTTTCAAAAATTGAGATTCATCGATAAGTATACAATACGGCTTGAACTCTAATTGTTCAATAACCTCATAAACATTCGTTTCTGAAAATATCGGTAGTGCCTTTTCTTCTAAACCAATTCGGCTGGCCACCTGTCCAACACCTGCTCGTGTATCTAGCCCGCTTGTCATCAAGACCACAGGCTTTTCTTGTTCTTCATAATTGTGGGCAACTTTTAAGATCTCAATTGATTTACCACTATTCATTGCGCCATATTTAAAAAATAATTGTGCCATTCTCTCATCCTCCGTATACTTCCTCTAAAAGTATACTTGAAAATAACCTTTTTTTACAGCCCCCAGCTTTTTAAAATTTAACCAAATAAAAAGGAACAATAAAATGTTCCTTATAATTGCATTCATTTTTTCTTTGTTTAGCTAACTACTACTTTACCTAATAGCGTCTTTGCTGTTTAAAAGCCTGGTCTACTTGTTCAAATCCTACTTTAGGATAAAAATGGGTCGCACTAGGCGCAGATATGAGTACTGTCGAAATGTTTTCTCCTTGGTTCTCTCTTAAAGCAGCTAACAGTTTGGCACCAATCCCTTGGCCTTGATAGTTTTTCAAAACAGCTAAGTCAGAGACAAATGTGCAATAAGACATATCAGAAACACCCCGTAGTACGCCCACCAACTTAGCGCTATCCCAAGCTGTATACAAAATATTGGCATTATCTAGCATACGTTTCATTCTTGCTTGATCATGAACGGGACGATTGATGCCAGAACTCATAAACACCGTGATTAATTCTTCTGCCGTGATTTTTTTATTTGCTTGAATTTCTATCATCCTTAACCCCTCCGATGAATTCGATACATTTTATCCGTTGACTCAAATCCCATTTGTTCATAAAAACCTAAAGCACCATCATCTGCTCTTAAAGAAATGGTGGTGCGAGTCCCTAAATATTCTTTCATTTCGTTTATTAATATTTTGCCAATTCCTTGTTTTTGGTAACTAGGTAAGATCAAAATATCACTTAAATAACAAAAATATTCAAAATCAGTGAGACAGCGCGCAAATCCCAGTAAACTTTCACCGCTCCAAGCACTGAATACTAAAGGCGTGTGGTTAATCATTTCTTGCAGCCGGTTTGTATCATCTAGCGGCTTAGCAAATTCCGTTTCTCGATAAAGCATAGCAACTTGTTCTACTGTTAATGGTTCATTGACTTTAATTTCAAGCTTCATTCCTTTATTTGTTCCTCCATTCGTCTGCCAAGAGGCCGTAATTATATTGATCCATCCAAAATCCATCTTTGAAAATTGCTTTTCGATTCGTTCCCTCTTTTACAAATCCAAGCTTTTCATATAGTGTAATGGCACCTTTATTATAGGCATGCACACTTAAATTCACTTTATGTAAGCCCAAATGATTAAAGGCAAATTCCAGCAGCAAATCTAGTGCTTCTTTGCCATAACCTTTCCCACGGTTTTTTGCCGAAAGAATACCAATGCCTAATTCTGCTCTTCGATTTTTGAGCAACACATCATTTAACGAAACAAAACCAATCAACCCATCGTCTGCCACATTCCGGATAGTAAAATTAAACTGTTCATTACTTGAAGCATCGCCAAACATCTTCTGCCAATCCGCAGCTTGAAAAGGATGGAATACATCTTCGCTCAAACCCTCTATAAACATTTTATCCCATTGTTGTTCAGCAAAATGTTGTGCATCACCCTCACGTAATTCTGCTAAATAAACTTTTTGTCCTTGCATCTTTTTTAAGCTCCTATGTGTTTAACCTATTTTACAACCAGTTACTATTTTTTCTCTGTGAACTTTTAAGCTTCTTGTATTTAATTTACACCTTATGGAGGAATAAATCCATAACAATGGTATGTTAGATAACATTGAAAAATAAAATTCACTACTTGTCTCAATACATTTTCAAGCTAGGAATAGCCCTATTATTTAACTATTTTTCAAATGCTAATGATTTGCGCGAAGGATAGCTTACAGAAGGTCCATTTTCATTTAATAAAAGATTTTCTTTACAATAAAAAAAGCCATCAGCCGTTAATTTTACGACTGATGACTGATGACTCATTTTCAATTATTTAATATCAATTTTTTTCTTGTCTTCATCTTCACCAGGTGCTTTTGGTAGGTTCAAATTCAAAACACCATCTTTAAAGGAAGCGTCAATTTTTTCATCGTCAATGCCTTTTAGCATAAATTGACGGCGGTAGGAACTGCTATTGCGTTCCCGATGTAAGAAGTTTCCTTCTTCATCTTTATCTTCTGTTACATCATTACGAGTTGCTTCGATTGTCAAAACACCATCATCGTAAGTAACATTCAAATCTGATTTGTCAAACCCTGGTAGATCAGCTGTTACTTCATAACTATTATCTTTTTCCTTGATATCGACTTGAAAATTATCGTTTCCCATAAAATTAGAGAAGAAATTATCGAAAAAACCATCTCTCATATCCATCAAATCATTGTTTCTTGAAATTAAGTTTGCCATATTTATTACTTCCTTTCTTAATTGATTTGTTACAAAAGAACTGGCAACTTCTTTTGTAAATGGGATTTTTCAATCTCGATTTATCCGGAAGTCCTCTAACTTCCTTACAAGTCTAATATACAACCTTAGTCAAAAATGGTCAAATAATTAGCACTCTATATCAAATAGTGCTAATTATTTATATTTTTATTGTCATTGTTCTTCGTTTAACAACGCCAAAAAACGTTCGCCATACTTATCCAATTTATTTTGTCCTATTCCTTTGATCTGTAATAACTCAACTGGCGTGCTTGGTTTTTGTTGCGCCAATTCTTGTAGCGTTTTATCTGAAAAAACAATATACGGAGGCATATTTTGTTCTTGTGCTAACTCCAAGCGTAAGGCTCGCAGTTTTTCAAACATTTCATCGTCGGCAGCCAATTGCTTCACTTGAGCTTGTTTACGATACACGTTTTGTTTTCCCAGTAAAACATTAACCCCTGCTGATGAAACCATCAGTTTTGGAAACTCTCCTTTAGTCAGCGTTAAGTACTGTTCGGCCGTTAGATAATCAATCAAGGTAGTCACTTCTTTTTGCGACCATTCTTTCATTAAGCCATAGGTTGATATTTGGTCTAAACGCCAATCTTTAACTTGTTGTGTTTTTGATCCCGTTAGAACTTTCGCCACTAGCGTTTTGCCGAAGCGTTCATTCATTCGTTTTACACAAGATAATATTTTTTGAGTCTCTAGTGTGATGTCAACTGCTTCTCTTTCGTCTAGACAGTTACTGCATTTGCCACACTCCTGCCCGTGCTCGCCGAAATATCGTAAAATATAGAATTGCAAGCATGATTGCGTATGAGCATACTGGTTCATTTCACGTAACTTTTCATATTCATTTTGTTGATAATTGTTTGGTAAATTGGATTGTTCAATAAAAAAATGCTGAACTTGTAAGTCTTGTGGTGCATAAAGCAAAATGGCATCGCTTGGCAAGCCGTCTCTGCCTGCACGTCCTGCTTCTTGATAGTAAGACTCAATGTTGCCAGGAATTTGCGCATGGATCACAAAACGTACGTTACTTTTGTTAATTCCCATACCAAAAGCATTTGTTGCCACCATTACTTGAACACGATCAAATAGGAAGTCTTCCTGACTTTTAGCGCGTTCATCCCTGTCCATGCCGCCATGATACATACCTACCGAAAACTCATGGTGCTGCAATAAATGATAAAGTCGCTCAACTTCTTTTCTCGTAGTTGCGTAAATAATGCCCGATTGATTTTTATTCATTTTCAGGTAAGCAAATAAGTAACTATCTTTTTGTTCTTTAACCACTTGAAAAGCTAAATTTTCCCGTGCAAAACCAGTGTTGATTTGATTTTCGTGAGAGATTGATAATAAACGGGAAATGTCTTGAGCAACTTGCTGCGTTGCAGTAGCAGTTAAAGCCACAACGGTTGGCCTTTGTTTAAATGATTGGATCATTTCAGCTAATTTCAAATAACTGGGACGAAAATCGTGTCCCCATTGCGAAATACAGTGAGCCTCATCAACGGCCAAAAGTTCAATTTTTACTGCTTCTAACAACCGCAAAAATTCATTTGATTCCAATCGTTCCGGTGCAACGTATAGTAATTTTATATGTCCCTTTTTAGCAGCATCAAGACGTTTACTTATTTCTGAATAAGAAAGCGAACTATTAATAAATGTAGCCGGAATTCCCATATCGTTTAAACTGTCCACTTGATCTTTCATCAAAGAAATTAAAGGAGAAATGACCAAGGTTAAGCCATCGAATAAAAGCGCTGGCAATTGATAGCAAACCGATTTCCCGCCGCCAGTAGGCATGATACCGAGTACATTTTCTTTGTTTAAAATTTTTTGGATAATCGCTTCTTGCCCTTTGCGAAAGCTAGAAAACCCGAATTTCTCTTCTAAAACTTTCGTTAACTCTGTCATCCTAACGCCTCTTTCTGTTTTTTTATAGCAAAGCTTCTTTTGAATATTAAAACGATTTTTTACTCTAGATTATTTTTTTACCCAAAAAAATACGCCTTAAAAAAGCGTAATTTAAATAAACTGCACACACTCATTAATTACCAAATCACGATCTAATGATTGAACGACCGGACAATTAGGTAAAACCAATCTTAAACAATGCCTTGCTTTAGGCTGTAATTCTTTTTCAACGCGTAGATAAAATGTCAAGTCGATAGAAGAAAGAGGCCGTGCTTTTTTAGCCTCATCACGCTCATAAGTTAGCGTAATCCTTGTAAAAAGATGCCGAACATGCGAATTTTCCAACACAGAAACGTACACATATCCGCAGCAAGCAGCTACACTGCTTGCTAACATCTCCACTGGTGAATAGCCTTGCGTTTGTTGTAAAATCCAGTTCTTAGAATCAACTGGAAGTTCAAAATGGTCATCTTGATAAGTAAGATATAATGATTTTTCATTCATTTTATACACCTAGTTATCCTTATTTATCTCATAGTTGAAATTTCATTTAACGGCCAGTAGCGAAGGACCGCTTCGCCTTCAATCATCGACTGGTCTACAAAACCAAACGCTCGACTATCTTTGGAAATTAAACGATTATCACCTAAAACAAAATAATTATTTTCAGGAACTACATAAGTGAAATCACTTGTAAATGCATCGGCGTTCTCAGCAATTTCTTGAAAAGCTGGGTTATAGCTATACGCTGATTGTAATTGATCTTCAGCAAACTCTTGTTGGTAAGGTTCCAAATAAGACTCATCTACTTCTTCTCCATTAATCGTAAGTACGTCATCTTGCATTTGCACACGATCGCCAGGCAAGCCAATTACTCGTTTAACAGCTAATTTATCTAAGTCATCAGGTTCTTTGGTCGTTACGATATCAAAACGATTGATAGTGGACAACTTGTAAGTGATCAATTTTTGGCCATCTGCTAACGTTGGGTCCATAGAATGACCATTAACCGAAACTGGCGTAATCACAAATATATATAAGGCCCAGAAGACCACAAGGATTAAAAAAAAGATGCCCCAATTTTTTATAAATTCTTTCAAAATATAAACTCCTTATTGATTTTAATAAAATTTCATCCATTTCTTTTAAAGTTATTATACTGCATAAGTATATCACAGCATAAAACATTAAGGAAAAGAACATTTCTTTCTCTTAAAAAACTTTAGAATTCTATTTTTTATATTTTCTGATGCAAGTATCTGGAATGAGTTTTCATTTTTGTTATACTGTGGGTAATCTATAAGAAATGGAGTCTTTGGAATGTCGGTGAAACTTTTCGCCCAGGATATTTGGAATAAAGGTAAATTCTTGAGAGGACATAAACTATCTTCTGTTCAAATTATCGTGTCCTATTATATTCTGATGACAATGCTCGCATTAACACTATTTTATTTACCTATGTTTCGCCAGCCTGGTTCCCATGTGCCCTTTATCGATATGTTTTTTATGGCTGTCAGTACCATTAGCGTCACCGGACTCTCAACATTTCCAATCAAAGAGGTATTTAATGAGCAAGGGGTTATTCTATTAGAAATCCTCTTTCAAGTCGGTGGCTTAGGTATTATGATGATCTCCACCTTTTTCTTTATTATCTCAAAACGAAAAATCACCTTAAAACAGCGGCAATTGATTATGACCGATATGAATCAACCACGATTGAGTGGCATCGTACGTTTAATTCGAACGACCTTTACAATTATATTAGGTCTGCAAATTTTTAGTGGTATCGGTTTTAGCCTATATTTAAAATTAAATGGTTATTATGAACATTGGCTAGATGCCCTTTATTACGGCTTTTACGAAGCTATTTCATCGGTAACAAATTCAGGATTTGATATTACTGGTCATTCGGTCTTACCTTATGCCAACGATTTCTTATTTTTATTAGCCATCATGGTTTTAATTTTTATCGGCGGGATTGGTTTTCCAGTCTTGATGGACGTTAAAGAGTGGCTTTCTGACAAATTTTCTAAAGAACCGAATCCTTTCCACTTTCGTTTCTCTTTATTTACCAAAATCGCTTTGTTTTCTTCGGTAATTTTGTTTATTGGTGGTACTGTGGTGATTTTCCTCCTAGAAAAAAACCACTTATTCAGTAATATGAATGCCATTGGACAAGGCGTTAATAGTATGTTTTATTCGATTACGACTCGTAACGCTGGCTTACAGATTCATGATTTAAATAATTTTCAAACGACCACCCTGATTGTTTTTGCTTTATTGATGTTTATTGGTTGTAGTCCCAGCTCAGTAGGTGGCGGTGTCCGTACAACAACCATAATGATCATCGGACTTTACCTTTATTCATTTCTAAAGGGCGAACATCATATCAAAATTTTTGGCCGCAACATCGATGAAGAAGATGTTCGTAAATCGATGGTCGTTTTTATGCTATCTTTAATTATGTGCTTTAGTTGTGTTATTTTCTTAACTGCAATCGAAGACGCTTCATTGATCTCTATTATCGTTGAAGTTACTTCCGCTTTTGGGACAACAGGTTTATCCCTAGGTATAACCGATGATTTAACTACCATCGGAAAGTTAACTATCGCAATTTTAATGTTTATTGGTCGGGTCGGTATGTTGTATACGTTAATGTTGTTCATTCCGAAAAAACCTCGTGATTTAGGTTATCGTTATCCAACTGAAAAAATTATTATTGGTTGACCAAATAAAACAAAAAGGAAAAAGCGGGTGTCACTCGCTTTTTTTCTTTTTTTAGCTTAGCTATAAATAAAAATTGTTTTCAATTTCTTAAGAACAAGAAAATTGGTTTAATCTTTTTTTTAAGATGTGGTAAGATAAATTGAATTTATGTTTATACGATGGAGGTTTGACATGGGAATCCGAAGTTATATTGCTTCTTTTGTGGGAAAAAGTTCGCAATGGTTTTTAAAGACTTTTACCAAGGGTGGTTCGAGTTTGCCTGGTAAATTAGCATTAAAAGTTGACCCAGCTATTTTAGATCATTTAGCTAAAGACTATAAGGTTGTAGTAGTCACAGGGACAAATGGTAAAACACTAACAACTGCATTAACTGTTAATATTTTACAACAAGAATTTGATAATGTATTAACCAACCCAACAGGGGCTAACATGGTACAGGGAATCGTTTCTACTTTTCTTTCTGCTAAACCTAAAAAAGAGCAAAAGAAATTTGCTGTTTTAGAAATTGATGAAGCAAGTTTAAGTAAAGTGACTGATTTTATTAAACCTGAGTTATTTGTTTTTACAAATATTTTCCGTGACCAAATGGACCGGTATGGCGAAATTTACACGACGTATCAAATGATCGTAGACGGCGCAGCAAAATCGCCAGAAGCAACCATTTTAGCCAACGGTGATTCACCAATCTTCAATTCGCTTGAAACGGTAAATCCTAGAAAATATTATGGCTTTGACCATCAAGCAGATCAAGAACAAATGGCGCACTACAATACAGATGGGGTTTTATGCCCTAAATGCCAACACATTTTACACTATAAAATGATTACCTATGCAAACCTAGGTAAATACTACTGTCCTAATTGTGGATTTACACGTCCTGATTTAGACTATAAATTAACTAATTTAAGCAATATGACCAACACTTCTGCAGAATTTACGATTGACCATAATGACTATAAATTAGAAGTCGGCGGTATGTATAACATCTACAATGCCTTAGCTGCCACAGCTGTAGCAGAGTATTATCACGTCGCCCCAGAAAAAATCCGTAAAGGCATTGGCTTTGACGAAAAAGTTTTCGGCCGGCAAGAAGTGGTGGAAATCGATGGCAAAAAATGCACCTTAGTTCTAGTGAAAAATCCAGTAGGGTTAAATCAAGTAATCGATATGATTGGCTTATCTCCTTACTCTTTTTCACTTGTTTCATTACTAAATGCTAATTATGCAGACGGCACTGATATTAGTTGGATCTGGGATGGTAACTACGAAGCTTTTAGTACAACAGATATTCCCAAGGTAATCGCAGGCGGAGAACGCCATGAAGATATGACTAAACGCTTAAAAGTCGCAGGTATTCCTGAAGATAAACTAACAGAAACACAAAGTTTAGATGAAGTGATTGAGCAAATCAAGCAATTACCTACCGAACATGTTTATATTTTGTCTACTTATACTGCTGTTTTGCAGTTACGTAAAAAACTGGCAGATAAGGGTTATATGAAAGGAGGAATGGAACGTGGTTGATTATCATCTAAAAATGGCCCATCTTTATGGCAACCTATTAAATACTTATGGCGATAATGGAAACATCTTAATGCTCGGCTATGTTGCCAAACAAATGGGTGTTACCTTAGAAACCGAAATCGTCAGTCTCCATGAACCATTTGATCCAAAGCGTTATGATTTAGTATTTTTTGGCGGTGGACAAGACTTTGAACAATACATTGTTTCAAAGGATATCCAAGCCAAAAAAGAAAGTTTGATCGAATACATCGAAAACGATGGTGTAATGCTAGCCATTTGCGGTGGTTATCAATTATTAGGACACTACTATACCGGAGCACATGGTGAAAAAATCCAAGGCATCTCCGCATTAGATCATTACACATTAAGTCAAGATAATAACCGCTTTATCGGCGATATCAAGATCTATAATGAGGAATTTGATGAAACCTATGTCGGCTTTGAAAACCATAATGGGCGTACCATTTTAGGAAAAGACGAAAAACCCCTCGGTAAAATCATTGAAGGTTACGGAAATAATGGAGAAGACCAGACAGAAGGGGCTAGTTACCACAATGTATTTTGTTCTTATTTCCATGGGCCTATATTGGCAAGAAACGAAAACTTAGCCAAACGGTTGATCAATACTGCCTTGGTAAATAAATATGGAAAAAAAGCTGATTTACTCGTTTCTCAATAAAAAGACTTTTTTTATTATAAATTAACCTTTATACTGTTAGTAATAGCACTTAATAATTTATTTTACTAATTGAAGGGAGTTACTAACTATGTTTTCTTTTTTAAAAAAGAAAAAAACCGTTTTACACAGCCCCGCTGATGGACAACTAGTCCCACTATCAAAAGTCGAGGATCCAGTTTTTTCTCAAGGAATGATGGGGCCTGGGATCGCTGTTTTGCCTTCTTCAGATGATATTTATTCTCCTGTTGAAGGAACAGTTACCAATGTTTTTCCGACAAAACATGCGATCGGCTTGAAAACCAAGGATGATAAAGATGTTCTACTCCATTTTGGTATTGATACCGTAGAACTAAAAGGCGAAGGTTTTGAAGTATTTGTTGACGTCGATGATAAAGTACAAACCGATACTCTTTTAGCTCGGATGGATCGCGCCTATTTAAAAGAACACGAAAAAGCGGACACTCTTATGGTCTTATTTCCAGAAGAAAAAGAATTCCCAACAGTGGAAGAAAAAACAGTCAAAGCTAATGATGAACTATTTGAATTAGATTAATTAGAAAAAGAGGTATGCAAGGTCGCTTGCATATCTTTTTTATTGAGATATAAATGATTATTATTTTACTAAACGACATTGACTATAAATTACATTGACCAATGTAACCGATTTCAATTACAATAAGTATACTAATCAATAATGGGAACGGAGGAAATACTATGGAAACTGTACAACGTACATTGGATGTTCACCCCTGGAAGATTACTACTTCCACACTTGATAAAGAAAATCGACGATTGCACGAATCGATTACCAGCATCGGTAATGGTTACATGGGGATGCGTGGTAATTTCGAAGAATACTACAGCGCTGATCACCACCTAGGTACTTATCTTGCTGGGGTCTGGTATCCAGACAAAACCCGAGTAGGCTGGTGGAAAAATGGCTATCCAGACTATTATGGCAAGGTAATCAACGCGGTAAACTTCATTGCGTTAGATCTCTTTGTCAATGGCACTCAAGTCGATCTGGCTAGCTGCAGCTACGAAGATTTCTATGTAGAACTAAATATGTATGATGGCATCCTTTACCGACAATTCACCGTGAGTATCGGTAATACTAAGGTAAAATTTTCTTTCGAACGCTTTGTAAGCATCACTAAAAAAGAACTAGCTTGTATTACTATGGAAGCTGAAGTACTAGAAGGACAAGCTGAAATCTATGTGATCTCAAAACTGGACAATAATGTGCACAATGAGGATAGCAATTACAAAGAAATGTTCTGGCAAGAGCGAAATAAAAAAGTAACCAATACTGCTAGTTTCTTGACTACTCAAACCATTGAAAATGACTTTGATGTCGAACAGTTCGTTGTTACCTCAAGTATGAAACATAATCTAGCCCCTATAAAAATAAGAAAAGAACCATTGTCTATTAGTCATGAATTTGAATTTTCCCTAGCTACTGGCGAAATTACCCGCTTAGAAAAAGAAGTTGTCGTGGTAACAAGTCGTGATATACCAGAAGAAAAACAAGTCGACCAAGCACAAGTACTATTACAATCTTTTGGCTCCGATTTTTCTGCTCTAAAGAATGAACACAGTGAAGCCTGGCATAAGCGCTGGGAACTTGCTGATGTCCTTATTGAAGGCGATGATGCGGCACAACAAGGAATTCGCTTTAACTTATTTCAACTTTTCTCCACTTATTATGGAGATGACGAACGCTTAAATATTGGACCTAAAGGGTTTACTGGTGAAAAATATGGCGGCGCAACTTATTGGGACACAGAAGCCTTTGCAGTCCCACTATATTTAGCTTTAGCCGAACCCAAAGTACCAAAAAATCTTTTGAGATATCGACACAACCAATTACCGCAAGCTTATTACAATGCTGACAAACAAGGATTAAAGGGAGCCCTCTACCCCATGGTAACCTTTAACGGTATTGAATGTCACAACGAATGGGAAATTACTTTTGAAGAAATTCATCGGAATGGTTCCATTGCTTATGCGATCTACAATTACACAAATTATACTGGTGATACTTCCTATCTGAAAAATGAAGGATTAGAAGTACTGGTTGCCATTTCACGCTTTTGGGCAGATCGGGTACATTATTCTCAAAGAAATAACGCCTATATGATTCATGGCGTGACTGGCCCTAATGAATATGAAAATAATGTAAACAACAACTGGTACACTAATAAAATAGCTACATGGGCGCTACAATATACCTTAGACAGCTATCAAAAATATAAAACAGAGGCAACGGTTGAACTTACAGAAGACGAACAAAAAACATGGCAAGATATTATTAACCGCATGTATTTTCCTACCGATGAAAAATTAGGAATTTTTGTACAGCACGACACATTTTTAGATAAAGATCTTATGGTTAAAGACCAATTATCTGCCGAAGAGCTACCCCTAAGTCAGCACTGGTCTTGGGATCATATCTTACGTTCTTGTTTTATCAAACAAGCTGATGTTTTGCACGGATTATATTATTTTGGCGATCAATATACCTTAGAAGAAAAAACACGTAATTTTAACTTCTATGAACCAATGACCGTCCATGAATCTTCTTTATCTGCATGTGTCCATGCCATTTTAGCAGCCGAAATTGGTAACGCCGACAAAGCATTAGAAATGTATGAGCGTACGGCTCGCTTAGACCTGGACAATTACAATAATGACACAGACGATGGATTGCATATTACTTCTATGACCGGCAGTTGGCTTGCCATTGTCCAAGGATTTGCCCAGATGAAATCTTTTAATGAGACTTTAAGTTTTGCCCCATTGTTACCAAAAACTTGGCAATCTTATGCCTTTCATATTAATTATCGTAATCGATTGCTGTTTGTTAAAGTCACTGCTGATACAGTCGAATTACAATTAATTAAAGGAGATCCTTTAACACTTAAAGTTTACCAAGAGAGATATACATTAACAGATGACCTAACTATTAAGTCTAAATCAGATTAATTTCAAACTAAAATAATAGTCAATAAGTGGGATAAAAAGTCAAAAAATATCGCAGGAAATCAATTTTTTAGCATATTGATTTCCTGCGATATTCATTATTTAAGCGATTTTCCAGGTTCAGAAGCAATCAATGTGGCTTCTCCTTGTAATTCCCAACGTTCAATATCATTAGGTAAAATAAAACTTGTTCCCATGGTTAATTCATACTCTTCACCTGCTGCAATCAACTTACCATATCCGTCTGTAACGGTTGCTAATGTATAAGGCGCTTGTTTTTTTAATTTAAGTGCGCCATGAACTTGCCACTCGTACACATTAAAAAATTCTGTTTGCAGATAGGTAATTACCGAAGATTTCCCTTGTTTGGTTTCTGAAATATTCAACGTGTTTGCTCGTGCAGGAACAGAAGTCACATCCACTGACTGCTCAATGTGCAGTTCTCTGGTATTACCTCGGTCATCTTTACGATCATAATCATAAACTCGATAAGTGGTGTCTGAGCTTTGTTGTGTTTCTAAAATCATGATTCCTTCCCCGATACCATGAATTGTGCCACTTGGCACATAGAAGAAATCCCCTTTTTTAACATTGACTTTATTAAATAACTCATCCCAACGCGCTTCTTGAATCATTTGAGCCAATTCTTCGCGAGTTTTTGCCGTATGTCCATAAATGATCTGCGCGCCTGGTTTAGCATCTATGATATACCAGCATTCAGTTTTACCCAATTCTCCCTCGTGCTTTAACGCATAAGAATCATCTGGGTGAACTTGTACAGATAAATCATCTGCTGCATCTAAAATCTTAACTAACAACGGGAAAACATCTCCCTGTTGATTACCAAACAGTTCCTGATGTTCTTGCCATAGTTGGTCAAGTTTCTTTCCTTTGAAAGGACCATTTTGAATGGTACTAACGCCATGTGGATGCGCACTAATTGCCCAATCTTCTCCAATTTTTTCACTTGGCAAATCAAAATCGAATACCGTGTGTAAAGAATTTCCACCCCAAATTTTTTCTTGAAACACAGGCTCCATAAATAGTGGTTGCATAACTACACCTCTTCTTAAATAAATTCTATTTTATTATAACATGCTGTACGAGTTTTTTTCACTTAGATAGCAAGTAACTAGTTCATCGCGATATTTGACATAAGCTGTTCGATGATCAACCGGATGGACGCGGTTTGATAAAAATATGAATGCTTGCTTATTTAGTGGATCGATAGCTAAGAAACTACCGGTGTATCCCGTATGAAATAATACCCTATTCTTATCTTTAAGATCCCAGCCTAAAGTTCTGTCCCCGTTTTTAAGTGGCGTTTGATCATACAACAATTCACTAATTGTTTTTTCACTTAAAAAGCTAGTTTGATACAAATACACTTGTACAAAGCGATCTAAATCTTCAACCGTGGAAAATAGGCCAGCATTGCCCGCATGTTCTTTTAAAACTCGTGCTTTAGGATCATGGGTTTGTCCTTTTAATACTTTCCCAGAGGATAAACGTTCTGTCGGCACAACCTTATTCTTATTCCCTTGAACGGGCGAAAAACAGCTGTTAGTCATGTTTAATGGTGCTAGGACTTCTTTTTTGAAGATTGTGGTCACATTTTCTTGAAAAATTTCTTCTAACATAAAGCCTAACAAAATCATCCCACTGTCCGTATACTTCACTTTTTTACCAAGAATATCCCCTGCTTGCACAGTTAAATAAGCTTGTTTTAGCGCTTCTTTTGTTAGCTGGTCACGTTGTTTGATCCATGTAGTAATATCTGCTGTATGTGTTAATAAGTGGCGTAAAGTAACTCTGCCGTCTTGAAACTGAGGTAAATACTTTTGTAATGGATCATCCAACTGAATAACTTGCTCTTCTAGTAGACGCAAAACAACGGTGGTCGTACACACAACTTTGGTTAAAGAAGCCACATCAAATAAATGCTCTTGAGTCATGATTTCTTTTTGTGGAACCAGCGCTGCATTTCCTAACACCTTAGTCTTTCTTTTCTCATGATCAATGAAACGATAGACGACGCCAGAAAAAACATTCTTTTGCCAGCCATCATAAATTTTTTTCTGCGTCTTTGAGTACATAATCTTCCCTTCTACAACTTATAAAAAAACACGCGCAAAAAACGCGTGCTACTTGTCACTTTTACGAACAAACCACCATTCAACGCCGGCCGGATCATAAACAGTAAGGATTGATTTTTTCTTATCGATATAAAAATCTTGCTTGTTTTCAGCTAAACGTTTTTCCAACGCAACTAGTTCTTCACTTGTTATGACCAAACGAATAATTTCAAGTCCTAGAACTTCAGTACTTGCAATATCAAACGGTTGATCGTGAATGACATGCAAAATAACATCCAGATCAGAATTTTCTGCTTCTTCTTTACCTAGGTAAAATCCCAAGGCATTTTGCAAGAAATTCTCTTCTGTTTTTGCTTCGGTAACATTCAAATGCACTTGTTGAAATGAAGCATCCTTTGATAAATTAGTAAACTTTCCAGTTGCTAAGGACAGGAGCTGTTCATCGTTTTTTACTTCTTTTTCACCTATATTTGCAACAATTTCCAAACGATTTTTTTCTGGATCATCTACTAATAACCGCGCTTTTTCATCATAGGACGTTTGGACAATCGGATAGGAGGATTCTTTAAGACGATGGTATACATCACTTAGCTCCTCTACACTGGAAACTGCTAATGTAAACTGCTTCAGTTTTTTAACTTCCCCGAAGTGTTCTTCAGCCCGCGGACTTTCTTCCAACCATAAATATTCTGCTTTATTTTCTTTTAAACCCATAATCGCCAAAGCATTTTCTTCTGTCTTTAAGGCAAAGCCAATCATATCTTTGTAAAATGTAATCATTTGGTCGCGATCTTTTACCCGTATGCCTATGGTAACTTGTTCTGCATTATCTGCTAAAGTAAAAACTGACATCTTATTCCATTTCCCCCTTGCTTATTCTCAAACCATTGTACTGATAAATCCGTTTTCTTTCAACTAATAACTTAAAATCACGCTTTTTTCTATACTAAAGACCAAAATTATCCGTTTCATGTTATCCTTTCAAAAAATATGGTAAAGTAAGAATAAGAGAAAAAAGGAGGTACTTTTATATGAATGATTGTATTTTTTGTAAAATAAGAGATCAAGAAATTCCCAGTTACAAAGTTTACGAAGATGAAAAAGTATATGCATTTTTGGATATGACTCAAGTAACTAAGGGACATACCTTGGTTATTCCTAAAAAACATGTCAGTGATATTTTTGAATTCAACGAACAATTAGCTGCTGATTTGTTTACCCGTATCCCAAAAGTTTCTCAAGCTTTACAGACAGCCTTTCCAGAAATGCAAGGGATCAATATTATTAATAATAATAAAGAAATTGCTTATCAGTCAGTGTTTCATTCTCACGTTCATTTAATTCCTCGCTATGGTAAAGAGGATGATTTTTCGATGCATTTTGGTGATCATTCAGAGCAATATAGTCCAGAAGAAATGACAAAAATTGCACAAACTATTAAAGAGCAGGTGAGCTAAGATG
Source organism: Tetragenococcus koreensis (assembly GCF_003795145.1). Taxonomy (GTDB): domain Bacteria; phylum Bacillota; class Bacilli; order Lactobacillales; family Enterococcaceae; genus Tetragenococcus; species Tetragenococcus koreensis. Next base: position 2,049,559 of record NZ_CP027786.1, read on the forward strand.
ATAAAAAACTTTATAAAGGGTTTAGTTTTTGGCGCTAGTGTAGGAAGTATTGGGGGGCTATTTTGGGCACCTAGAAGCGGAAAAGAAACCCAACAACTGATGAAAGATTATGTTGACGAAGTCAGTGACTCGCTGGATGATGCAACAGATTCAGCTAAAGAATTACAGCAAAGCGTTACAAATTTTGGCAAAGAAATGAATCATACTCAAAAAACTATTCAAGAAACTATTCCTTCTGTAATGGATTCTTTGCAAAAAGATGTCGAAGCATTCAAATTTCAAGCTCAACCACGTATCGATCGAGCAAATGAACAGGCTCAAGAATTACAAACACATATTGCCGATTTTTCTGTAAACACTTCAGAAAGTACTACGGAGGATTAAATCTAAAAAGAATTATGTGCAATGTTTGAATTTTATTGGAAAGTTTTTGCCAAAGCTTTCCAATCCAAAAAGAACTGTGATATAGTAAACCCTGTTAATATTTAATCTATAGATAACAGGAGTGCATATGAACATGAAAAAGAAAAAAATCATTTTATCAATGACTTGCTTGCTAAGTGTTTTTGGCTTGGCTGCTTGTTCTGGGGACTCGGATACAGATGACGAAATTGCTACCATGAAAGGTGATACAATAACTGTTGGTGATTTTTACGATAAAGCAAAAACCGACCAAAACAACCAGCAAATCGTATTAGATATGATTATCTCCCAAGTCTTTACAGAGAAATATGGCGATGAAGTTTCAGATGACGAAGTAGATCAACAAATTACAGATACTTTCGGTGACGAAGATACCTTAAACCAACAATTAGAAGCTTCGCAAATGAGCCGAGATGAATTAGAAGAAACCTACAGACAAAGTTTAGCTGTACAAAAAGGTTTAGAAGATCATGTTAATTTAACTGATGATGACTTAAAAGAGGCATGGGAATCTTATCATCCGCAAGTTGAAGCACAACTAATTGCAGTTACATCTGAAGATGACGCTAATGAAGTCAAAGATGAAGTAGATGAAGATGACGCTGACTTTGGTAAAATCGCCGAAGAAAATTCCATTGCTCCTTCCAAAGAAGATGATGGAAATGTAAAATTTGATTCCACAACTCCTGCCGAAGAAGTTCCGGATGAAGTCAAAGAAGAAGCTTGGGATATGGAAGACGGAGATATCTCTGATCCAATTGCTGTTGAATCTGACTATGGTTCTGGCTACTATATCTTAAAAATGAACAAGAACCAAGATAAGGGTAACGATATGGACAAATATGAAGATGAAATCCAAGAAGTTGCCACAGATAATAAAATAAATGATCAAGAGTTTACTACACAAGTCATTGGTGAAGAATTACAAGATGCTAACGTAAAAATTCAAGATGAAGCTTTCAGTGATGTATTGGCTCAATTTACTGATGCAGCTAATAGTGATGATAGCTCTTCTGATTCTGCTGATGAAGAATCAACCGAAGCAACTGAAACTGAAGAATCTAGTGATTAACCATTTAAGAAAATAAAAAAGTTCCCTGGAAAGTTTTCATTTAATAACTTTCCAGGGAACTTTTTCTACTTATATAGAAACTTTCTTGCTATTCAACATTTTTGGGTACATAAAAACTACGATTATCCATTCCAAAAATCCGCTCTGTATATTCTCCAGGTTCTGTTTTGGAAATAGCATTGTTCAACATTTGCATAGAAGCGTCAATGTTATCAATCTGATGTAAAATTTCTGCTTCCATTATTCGTGGACGTACAGGAGAACCGTAATCCAATTGTCCATGATGGGCTAAGACCATATGACGTAACACGACAATATCTTCGGTACTTTCGTCAATTTTTAATGCTAGACAAGCTTTGGTGATTTCTTCATCTACTAAAACCAAATGACCCACAAGGTTTCCTACCACCGTATACTCGGTTGCCATCGCACCACTTAGCTCAATTACTTTGCCCAAATCATGCAAAATAACCCCAGCATAAAGCAACGAAGCATCTAATTGCGGATATTCGTTTACCAAACTTTTACCTAGGTGTAACATAGTTGTTGTATGATAAGCTAATCCACCGGCAAATGCATGATGGTTTTTTTTAGCAGCCGGATATTCAAAGAATTCTTTTTTATATTTGTTTAGTAGAAATCGAACAATACGGTTCCAATGAGGATTGGTAATTTCAAATATTGTTTGGTTTATATCTTCTTCCATCGCTTCTTTTTTGACCGGTGCCCGTTCCATAAACAAGCTAGGATCATTAGGTTCTTCGGGGTTAGTTAACCTCAACTTATAGATTTTCACCTGGGGATTACCTTGGTAAACTTCTCTTTTTCCAGTTAAATGGACGACCCGTCCAACTTCAAAACGCTGAATTTCATCATTTGAAGCGTCCCAAAATTTCCCGTCGATTGAACCTGAATTATCCTGGAAAGTAAAAGCAATAAATGTCTTCCCATTTTTTGCAATACGTACATCTGCGGTTTTGATTAGTACAAAGCCTTGAAAATCTTCATCTACAACTAAATCTCGAATTTTTTTCATTTTACTTGCCGATTGCCTGCCTTTGCAAGCATCGTTTTTCACATCCTTTATTTAAAATTTAATGACTGACTGCTCTAGCCTTTGATAATAGCTTACCATTTCTTTATCAGATGACAAACAAATAACTTGGTAATCTTTACCAAATTCCTCAAGTAATTTAGCCAAATTTTCTTTTCTCGTACTATCATAATGAAGCCAACCATCGTCAATGATTACTGGAGAAATACTACGTTCTTTTTGCATGAAAAGATAAGCAAAGCGAATTGCCATGATTAATTGATCTTTTGTTCCGGTTGATAATTCATAAATCGCAAATGTTTCTTCTTTTGAAACAGCATTGATAACGCCATCTACCAATAGTACTTTTTGATAATGCCCATTTGTCAATAGGGCAAAATAGTAAGACGTTTGTTTAAATAACTGAGGTAGTTGTTGTTCGGATAATTCTGACGCTAAATCACTTAAAAAGGCAATTAGCAATTGATTAGTGCTCCATTTCAAAGCTGTCTCATGGATTTCTGATAGCATGCGATTTTCTTCTTGATAGAGCATGTCTAATGTACCATTTTTTTGTAAATACTCCACTTGTAACTGTAAACGTTGTTTTTCTTCTAGCACTTGATTGGTCTGCTCCTGGATCTTTTCTTGTGTTGCTTGATTTTCAGCTAAATATTGCGTCAATTGTTCATGGGTTATGTCTTTAGGAAAAATAGGATGTAAAATAGCAGCCAATTCATCTTTTCTGGTCAGCTTTTTTTGTCTAGCTTCCCACTGCTTTATCCACAATGGAATTTCAGTAGGTTGTTCCAGACCAACCATTTCTAATAAAGTAGTATAGTCAGCAAATAACTGATTTCGCTCTTCTTTATTTTGTTTTAGCTGTTGTGCCAGCAACGTACTCGGTTGCTGCAAACGTGTCATTTTCGTTTCTTGCATCTGAGCGGAAAATTTTTGAACAATCTCTTGTTTTTCTGACAGTTCCTTATTTGCTATAGGTAACCACTCTGCTAGAAATTGAAAACGTGCTTCTAGCTCATTTCTTTGCTTGTTTGCTGTTGTCAGTTGACCTTGTATAGAGGCATAATCTGATATTGCTTTTTCATATTTTTCTTGGTCATTTCGATAAGTTTGAACGATAACATGCCAATCTTGCATGGTATTATCTTGGCCAAAAGCAGCTTGTAGTTCAGTGTTGAGTTTTTGCTCTTGTTGCTTTAATCTTTTTAAGTTATTTTCTTCATTGAATATTTCTTCTGCATAAGAATCTAATTGAAGTAACTTTTCTTGCCAAGTTGGCTTAATTTTAGAAGACGGATTTTTCTTTTGATAGCTTTTTAGCGCTGCTATTCCCAGACTCATTATACCAATTGCAAAGGTGATCAGATTTAGTGGCATCGATAAAAACCATCCTGCAGCAATAAAGGAAAAACCAATGCCTAAAGTAAGGAATAATGATCCTTTTTGTGTTTTGGCAGAGTTTAGTAATTCAGGATATTTTTTCTCTAACTGGTCAATTTCTTCTTCAGCTAGCCGTCTTCTTTCTTTCAACCACTGAATTTGCAACTCTTTTTGGCTTATCTGTTCATTCAACTGCTCGACCTTGCTTATTGCTGAATCAATAGAATCAGTTAAATCTTGTGGCGGTGTTTGTTCTGTCCAACCCCATTTTTGCTTTAAATTAAGCAGTATTTGGTCAAGATCCTCTTTATTTTGAAAAAGTTGCTGTTTTTCATCTTTCAGTCGCATAATAGGGACATCCAAATGTAATAGATCTTGTATCTTTTTTTCGTGGTCTAAATAAAAGAAATAACGATCAGACTCTTGCCCTTGTTCAAGTTGAGCGAGCTCGTCTTCTTTTTTTTGGATTTTTTCAGTAAGATTTTGGTATTCGTGATAAAAGTGACGAAGTTCTTTTTGCTCTTCTTCTGAAACGCGACTTTTTTCCATGGCTCGCAATTCCAGCCATTCTTCATATAAGGACCAATGTGATTTTTTTTGATTTAAACTTTTTTCTTCTGTTTGCAATTTCTTTTGTTCTTCGGATAGATCTTGTAACTCTTGGTCAAAATCCGCTATTTTTTGGTAAGCTTTTTGAACATTCTCTTCTTCTGCTTCTTGTTGTTGTATCGTTTCCTTTAAGTCTTGCCAGCTTCTTAACTGTTGATTCAAGGTTAGCTTTTTAGCCCGTGGCTTAAATAACTGTTGATTTTCCTTTTGATATGTTTGTATTTTTTCCATCAATTGCTGGCTACCAGTGATACCTAAAGAAATCAGCGATGTTTGGAGTTCTTTTTCTTCCAAGCGATCGATTTGTGTAAGTTGTTCTTGCTGAAAAGTAAAAACATCTTGGAAGACAACTTTATTTAACGGCGCCAAAATTTCAGTTAAAATTTTTTCATCTTTTTCAGCGCCTTCGATGAAAAGTTTCGCTTTACCTCGATTGACTTTACGAAAACGCTCAATTAATATCTCACCATAAGGTTCAACAATTAACCAAAGACGTCCGCCATAAGCAGCGCCATCACGTGGTGTATAGTCTCTTTTCTTACTACTTTTTTTGGAAAAACCAAAAAGCATAGTCAAAATAAATTGATACAGGGTCGATTTACCTACTTCATTATCACCATAAAAAAGTTGGTTACCAGACAAAAATTCAAATGTTTGATTGCGATAGTGACCAAACCCCGTGATCTCAGCCTTCTTTAGTTCCATCTAGGTTCCTCCAACTAAATTCGCTTTGTAATTCCTGTTTCATTTGCATAAACGTTTCTTCCTGTAACTGTTCCCATGATAATGCTTGTTGGGCTAAAGGATAAGTCGCAAGCTCGTTGACCGTTTCAGTAAATATGTTTTGCTGTTGATAGATAGTTAAAAGATGCTCAATAAGCTCTTTATCCGCAGAAATCGTAATTTTTTCAGCCGTGGTTTCCTCGTTTATTTCGATTTGATAGACTAATTGTTGAAAATGATGGCTAGCTAGGTAGTCATTAACATAGGCGATTAATTCTAAAATTTCTTTTTCTTGTAGCCAATTTTGCGGTAAAAGTTTTGTATCTCTCAAACGTAACTTGACCAAAGCCTTTTCTGACTTTTGGAAAGCTGAGATAATCTCTTCTAATACCGCTTTTTGTTGTTGAATACCTGTCAGTAAAACATCTTGGCTTTTCCAACGGACCGCCGAAACATCCTCGGTTTGCCAAGTTGTATGTCCATTTTCTATCGTTACCAGATTAACACCTGTGGCCTCTTCTTTTTGGGTGTGACCTTGTGGTGTTCCTGCGTATAAAATCGCAGCTTCTTGAGAAAGAACTGTAGGCACATGGATATGTCCTAGTGCCCAGTAATCATAATTTTTCCTTTTCATTTCTTGTAACTGAAAAGGAGCAAAACGATCACTTCCCATATCGCCATGGTACATACCGAGGTGATAACCCTCTTGTTTTGTGGGGAATTCATTTATCTTTTTTTGACTGATCTGCGGATGTAGATAACTAAAACTACTGATCGCATACGATTCACCCTTTTTAGTACGACCAGTAATCGTTTGAACATTTTCCTCTTTAAACAATTGCACATTCGCTGGAAAATCAAACCAGTATCGTTCCTTTTCATAATAATCATGATTACCAAAAATCATATACACAGGTATATGTTCCTTATTAAGTCGCTCCATTTGTTGAAAAAATTGTTGTTGAGTTTTTAATGTAGGTCGGTTTTGATGAAACGTATCACCGGCAAAAAGCAAAAAATCAACCGTCTCTTCAATGGCAAGTGTTACAATATTACTAAGTACCTGTTCGTTTTCCCTAGGTAATTTCTTGGCCTTATCTGCAATCAAATGAAGTCCCTCGAAAGGACGATCAAAATGTAAGTCCGCGCAGTGAATAAAACGTAACATAGTAACAACTCTCCTTTTTACCTTTTATTTTAGCATTTTTTTAATTAGAAGTCAGCAAAAAGCGAACAAGTTTTCGCATTTCAATCCAAATAAAAAAGAACTAGGACATCAGTTATTTTCCAGCAATAATTCACGAAAAATTGCTTACACCAAGTCTTAGATTGTCGTCTTTTGCGACGAGGACTATTAAAGTATTGGAGTAATCCGTTAATCGTTCGTAAAATCAATATTGCTGGAAATCTTTGTCCTAGTTTTTTTCATTGGTTGCAACTTATTATTTAGTTATCTTTCTTACTGGTAGCCAAATTTCACTATATGCATAATTATCTTTATTTTCATCCATTTTAGTAAAAGAGAAGTTTGGCGCCGCAACTAACTCATAATCAGAAGATACCAACCACTCTGCATAGGTTTTTGCCCATGTATCTTGTAAAGTTTCAGGGAATGGCCCCGTATTAGGAAAAACAGCGTCTTTTACAACGGTTTTATCCGCTAGATACTTTTCAATATAGTCAATTACTTGATTTAATTTGTTTATCATAAGCTTCTGCTTTCCTCCTTTCTCAAATAAGGATAACAAAATGGAAAAAATTATACTCGACTATAAGAAGTGAAATATATCGTATATTTGATAAAACCGAAATAAATGGTCGTTTTTCAACAAAAAATATGCTAGAATTTACCTAGGCAAACCTTCGGCATTACCAAAGGAATTAGTAAAACAAAGGAGAATTATACTATGTCAGATGAGACAGGGAAAACATTAACGCAATTAGCCAATGAGCTGAACGTATCACGAGACCGAATCATTTACCGCTATAAAAAATTACCAGAGGAAGATTATTTCAAGGAAAATAATACAATCTACCTACTTAATTCTGGTATTCAAAAAATCATTGACGATTTGGGAGATGATATCAAAGAGGATAAAGAAGACACTGAAGAAACACAAGTAAATCCTTCTTTTGATTACTTAGTTGAGCAATTAAATAAAAAAGATGAGCAAATTGACCAATTACACAAATTAGTTGATCAACAACAACAATTAAATGCCGAAGACAAAAAATTAATTAAAGAAATGCACCAATACTTATCACTTGAGGCTCCAAAAGAGGAAAATACCACAGAAAAAGAAGCGCTGGATGAAAAATTACAGCAAAAAGACGAACAATTAACCCAATTACAAGAAAAAGTGCAACAAACTGAAGTACTTCACCAAGAAAAAGAAGCATTAGAAACCGAACTAGCTTCTTTAAAACAAAAAAATAAAAAGTGGTATCAATTTTGGAAATAAAAAAAGTCGGAATAGTTTAGCTTTCTTATATTTTTTATGCTTTTAATAGATTTACAGTTCACCATCCTGATTAGTAAACGTATAAACCACCTAGGCGTTACCCCGTTTTTGTTTGGGTATTACCTAAGAATTAAAAAAGGTTTTTGAGGATTCCCTCAAAAACCTTTTTTATCATTATCCTTCGTATAATTCTCTTAATGGTGTCATAATCACACGATTCAAATCATTGATGGTGGTACTAAAGACTTGTTCTTTTTGCATTAAATCATTAATTAACGGTTCTTGTTGAACTTGTTGCGCCAATTCTTGTGCTCTTTGCGCATCCTCGTCAGTCATGTCTTCACCTTGCGACATTTTTTGTTGTAATTCTTGTTGGAATGTCTGGAATTCTTTAAACAAAAGGTAAGCTTTCTCATCTTTTTTTAGTTCAGCAAAAGAGTCACTTAAATCTTGAAATTGTTCTAATTCTCGGATTTCTTTTTCTAATTGGTTCGCTGTATCGTAAATATTTGCCATATAAATTTTCCTCACTTTTTCTTTGTTTGTTACATTGTAACATGTTCAACTTTGATTGGCTAATCGTTGCTAAAGCGTTCTTTAAAGCCACGGATCAATTCTTTTCCGCCTTCTTTTACACGTTCACCAAATTCACCCAAACCTTCTCTAGCATCATCAGTAAATTGGTCGACATCTTGTTGCCAATCATTTCCTTCTTCATCAGAAGAATCCTCTTGCTCATCAGAGGCCGCTGTTACTTTTCCCCCTGTAGCGTATGCATCAGCTACGTCAAATTGCGAATTATTACTATAAGGTAGCATATTTTCGGCTTGAGCTTTAAAAACTTGACCGACAACATCACCACTTGTTCCGCTGAAATTATGTTTTTCATCGGTTTTTTCAAAACCAAGCCACGTAGAAATTACGGTATCTGGTGTATATCCGATAATCCATTGGTCATTATTTTGATCTGGATCATAATCTGTTTCAGTCGTACCTGTTTTACCAGCTACAGTATAACCATAAGGATTAGCACTAGAAGCTGTACCATTAGAAAATGTTCCCAAAAGCATGCTAGTCATTTCATTAGATGTTTCTTTTGAAATAATTTTTTCGCCATCAGGCTTAGTATTATCAACAATGACTGCCCCGTTTGCATCAACGATTTTAGTGATTAGATGAGGCGTATATAAAGTCCCACCATTAGCAAACGAACCATAAGCTCCAGCCATTGTCATAGGAGAAGCACCATATTCTAAACCACCTAACGCCAAACCATAATAATTATCTGATTTTGTTAAATCAAGTCCAAACTCTTGGGTCTTATTATAACCTTTGTTTATACCAAGTTCATGTAACAACCAAACTGCTGGTAAATTCAAACTTTGTGCTACCGCTTGGTACATAGGGACTTCCCCCTCGTACTCACCATTGAAGTTTTTAGCATCATAATAATCTTGGGGTTCGTCTTTTAATACACTATCTGGCATATATCCTGCTTCAAGTGCCGGCGTATAAACACTTAACGGTTTGATGGTTGAACCTGGCGAGCGTTTCATATCAGTGGCGAAATTAAATCCTCTAAAGGTGTGCTCCCCTCGACGGCCTACTAGCGCCTGTACGCCACCAGTGTTAGGATCAACTGCAACCGAAGCTGATTGAACCATTGTGCCATCGTCAGCGTCAGCTGGAAAGTAGCCATTATTATCATAAACGTCTTGCATCCCGTTTTGAAAATTCATATCAAGCGCAGTATAGACTTTATAGCCACGGTTCATTAAATCCTCTGCCTTAATATCGTATCTTTCTTCTGCTTCTTCAATCACAGCATCAAAATAATAAGGATACTGATAGCCTTCATCTTCTTGTTGATACGTATCGTTGACCAAATCATTCATAGCAACTTGTTCTTCTTGTTGTGCTTCTTGAGCAGATAATTCGTCGTTATCCACCATTAATTGTAAAACCGTATCGCGCCGGTTTGTCGCATTTTCCGGGTTGTCAATCGGGTTGTATAAGGAAGGTCCTCGTAGCATTCCTGCAATCGTTGCCGATTCTCCAATTGTCAGTTCAGCAGCATCAACTCCAAAGTACTTACGGGCTGCATCTTGAACTCCCCACACGCCATTACCAAAATAGGAATTATTTAAATACATCGACATGATTTCATCTTTGCTGTAATTCTTTTCAATTTCAATGGCTAAAAATAATTCTTTGGCTTTACGATTAAAGGTTTGATCTAATGACAGATAAGCATTTTTGGCTAATTGCTGTGTGATTGTACTACCTCCGCCACCGGACGTATTTCTTCTAACAACCATACGCAAACCAGCTCGAGCAATCCCCTTAATATCAAAACCCCGGTGTTGATAAAAATTACGGTCTTCGGTTGAGACCACTGCATCTACCACATAAGGAGACATATCATCTACTTCAATATATGTCCCTTTTTGGGAAGAAACACTGCCTGCTTCATTTTCCTCGTTATCATAAATAACCGTCTCTTCTTGTAAACCTGCTTTTAGCTCTTGGACTTTAGTGGTTTTAGCTATATAAAAAAGATAAATGCTCATGACTAAGATAACAACTAACCCAAGTAGCAGTAATATTTTATTGACATGATATTTCTTCCAAACTCGCTTGCGCCAGTAATGAAACTGTACGAGGTATGGTTTCAGCCATGCCCAAAACGACGATAAATATTTTTTTATCGTACTAAAAAAGCGCTGAAAATCCATTACTTTTCCCTCCTGGTGTTAAGTGTAGCATAATTCTTCTTTTCTCAAATACTACCTGCGTTGTATTTTTCCTTTATGAATCCTATACATTTTATCATTTATCATACAGAATTTGCTTACATTTTTATTAAAAAAGCATTAAACATGATATAATGACGAGATGAAAGGAAGAGTCTTATGGAATATTCAATCGTTTTACCGACTTCACAAAAAAAGATGACACTCCGTGAATTATTAGAAAAGGAATGGCTCGTTCCGCGAAAAGTTCGTCATTTTTTACGGGTTCGTAAAAACGTCTGGCGTAATCATCAACCGATAAATTTTCATGAATTTGTATACGCCAATGACATCATTACTCTACAAATTGAAGAAGAGGATTATAACTACCAGAACGTAACAGCCGGTTCAAAGGAAAATATCACGGTTTTATTTGAAGATGAACATTTAGTGGTTGTTAATAAACCAGTTGGCATAAAAACGCATCCCAATCAACCCGAAGAGACAGGCACTCTCTTAAATGATCTAACCGCTTATTTAGCTGAACAAGATGAACGGCCTTACGTCGTGCACCGTTTGGACAAAGAAACATCAGGTGCTATTCTATTTGCTAAAAATCCATTTGTTCTACCAATTTTAGGAAGACTTTTAGAAGAAAAGAAAATTTATCGCCGCTATCAAGCAGTCGTTTGGGGAAAATTAACACAGGACTGTACTATCGATAAAAAAATCGGCCGAAATCGCCACGATCATCGCAAGCAGATAATTGATGAGCGCCATGGTAAAACTGCCATTACTCATGTAAAAGTACACCAAGCTCACCAAAAAACAAGCGAAATTTATTGCACACTGGCTACAGGTAGGACCCATCAGATACGTGTCCATTTAGCAAGCCTAGGTCATCCTGTTGTTGGTGATCCCTTATATCAAAACAAAAAAGGAGCTCGTTTGGCGTTACACGCTTATGAAATGAAATTACTTCATCCCTTTACCCAAGAACAGATTCAGATTACTGCCCAACCTGGATTATGGTAAAAAGAAAACTTATTTGCTTTCTAGCAGTTTTACTTCATCCTCAGTTAATTCTCGATAGCTACCAAGATCTAACTGTTCATCAAGGTACAAGTGTCCCATACGGATTCGTTTTAAATACATAACTTCTTTTCCCACAGCATGGGCCATCCGTTTTACTTGATGAAATTTTCCCTCATGCAGCACTAAACGAATCGTTGATACATTGTTTGCTTCATCTACCTGATCAATCTTAAGTTTTGCTGGCAAACAAACTTCACCCCCATCAATTTTCAGGCCATTGGAAAAAAGTCCGATATCCGCTGATGTCATAATGCCATCAACCGTAGCCAGATATTCTTTTTCCACGTGTCTTTTGGGCGAAAGTAAACGATGAGAAAGAGCGCCGTCATTTGTTATTACAAGTAGGCCTTCTGTATCTTTATCTAAACGTCCTACAGGAAAAAGGTCTGAACGAAAATCTTGGTCAGAAAAGATGTCTAAGACTGTTGCTTCAAAAACATCCACAGTTGCGGTAATGACACCAGCAGGCTTATTGAGTAGATAATAAAAGTATTTTTGATAAACAACTTCATCGCCCTCTAAAGTAACACTGTCTTCTTGTTCTTTGACTTGGAATTTATCAGAAGTTACTATCTCGGAGTTTACTGCAACTTGTTTATTTTTGATTAATTGCTTCACTTCTTTTCTAGAACCAAAATCCATATCTGCTAAATATTTATCTAAACGCAAAATTTTCCTCCTTTTAAAAGAAGTTCGAAAATCAAGATGACTTTCGAACCTTTTTATATTTATTTTATTTTTAGTCTTGTCCGTAGTGAAGCCATTTTCGCTCCCAAAAGCTTATCAGCTAAACGGACTTTTAATGCCGTATAAATGTAAGTTAACGCACCCACTGCTGCGACGATGAGGATTAAAATAAAGGATTGTGCCTTTCGTTCTTGTGTAAATACCATGCCAAAAATTCCGCGCGCGATACCGGCAAAAACTAGCATAACCATGGTCAGCAGAAAAACTAGAACAACCCTTCGTAAAGTCAAGGTAATGTTAAATCCGGTTTTTTTGTGCAACTTACGCAAATTCAGATAACAGGTCACACTAAACCCAAGTATAGTAGAAACCACTGGACCATAAGATTCCAACATATATATGCTTAAAGTTTGGGTCAAGAATTTAATGGCTAACCCAATAGCAAAATAAAGCACAGCTGAAGGATTTTCATAAATGCCTTGCAACATACTTGAAGTAAGCATAAATAAACCCAAAATCAAGCCAGAAAAACTAACCGCAATCAATAGGTTAGTACCCAAACGATCGGGCTGGTAAAACAGGGTGTTTAATGGATAAGCCAACAACATCATACCAAATGTCGAGGGGAACATGACAAAAGTATACAATTGCAAATTATTACTAACCAATTTTGCTAAAGCTGGACGATCTTTTTTGGCAAAAGCTTCGGTAACTAATGGTAACCCTACAGTAGCCAAAGAGGTAGCTAACCCAATGACAACCATGACTAACTTATCTGGATTCCCACTAAATAAAGCAAATAGTGATTTTAACTGCTGATTAGTATATTCAGTAAAACGTTCCATAGTACTGATAAAAGTATATTGATCGACCAATTTATAAATGGTAATCCCAGAACCAACGATAATAAAGGGTACAGCTTCCCTTATCGTTTGTAACAATAATCGAGTTGTATTAACTTTTACATTACCTGGGCTCATATCAACTAGAATATCAAGCCTGCTTTTTTCTTTTTTATAATAATAAAGTAAGACAGCAATACTGGCTAACGCCCCAATAAAGGCAGCAAACGTTGATTGGGTAACAGCGGCAACATAATCACCGCTACCTAAGCGCATAATAATAAAAGTAGCAATCAACATATAGCCAACACGAGCTACTTGTTCAACTAATTGAGAGATGGCATAAGGCGCAACATTTTGCAGCCCTTGAAAATATCCGCGAATGACGCTCATAAGCGGAATAACCAGAATAGCTACACTCAACGAACGCATTGATGGAATTAAATCCACGCCGCCTCCAGCATGCCTTGCTAAGGCTGGAGCCGCAAAATACATGATTACCGCAAAAACTACGCCTAAGCCTAACATCAATTGCATGGCTCTTATAAAAAGCTTTTGACTAGCTTTGTATTCATTTATCGAGTTATAATAAGACACCTGCTTTGCAATCGCAGAAGGCAGCCCTGCGGTTGAAATCATTAAAAATAATGCATAAACATTATAGCTCATATTAAATAAGGCATTTGCTGGTAAATAATCATCGCCTAGCCAATAGATCCAAGGCAAAAGATAAATGACGCCTAAAAGGCGTGAACCAATATTACCAATCGTCATCCAGGCAGAACCGCGAGCCATCTTATCTTCATTTGTTAACTCTGGTGTTTCGGGGTTTCTATTATTTATCATGGTCACCTTCTCCAACTTTTCTTATACATAATCCCTATTCTAATTCGAAACAGAAGCAATCGCAAACTATTTTTAAAAACGACTGCTTTCATTAAAAAATTTTATCAAAAATACCGGTTTTCTTTCTCCTATGCTATAATGGTTGAGAAGTTTTTACCAGAAAGTAAGGTGGACATCCATGTATTCAATAACCCTTAAAGAACTCTGCCAACTTTTAGCAGAAAAAAATTTATTAAAAGAACCCGTTGATAAAAATAAACTAGCCGAACAATACTTTACCTATCTATCTTATGATTCTCGCGATTTAGCAGAACATACGCTATTTTTTTGCAAGGGAATGAATTTTAAAGAAGCTTCTTTGCAAGATGCTATTAATAAAGGTGTTGACGTTTATGTTTCTGAAACAAAATACGACACAACAGCCCAAGCAGTCATTGTCACTGATATCCGTAAAGCAATGGCCATTGTTGCACAGCATTTCTACCACAATCCCCAAGATAAATTATACAAAATCGGGATTACCGGGACCAAGGGAAAAACGACCACAGCCTATTTTGTTAAAAAAATATTAGACGACGCTTTTGATAAAAAAGTCGCATTATTTTCATCAGAAGAAACAACGTTAGATGGAACGACATTAATTCCATCAAAATTGACGACTCCTGAAGCTTTAGACATATACCGTCAAATGGCTACTGCCTGTGAAAATGGATTAACTCACTTAGTGATGGAAGTATCGTCACAAGCTTATAAAACAAAGCGTGTGTATAATCTTACTTTTGAAACGGGCGTCTTTTTAAATATTAGTCCAGATCATATTAGCCCGATCGAACATCCAACGTTTGAAGATTATTTTAATTGTAAAAGACAGCTATTGTTAAACAGCAAGCAGATGGTAATTAACCATGAAAGTGACCAATTTGATATCTTAGAAAAAACTTGTATCGACCATCAAATTCCTTTATATACTTATGGTCACAAAGAAGGTACCTATCTTTTATCAGATAAAGCCGAAGAGCGCTCATTTGACCTATCTGCTAAAAACGAAGACATGCTTAACGTTAATGGAAACTATCGATTAGCTCTGTTTGGTCAATTCAATCATGAAAATGCCGCAGCGGCCATTTTAGTTTGTGGATTGGCAAACGTCTCTAAACAAAAATGCCAAGAAAGCTTACCATTAACACAAATTCCAGGGCGGATGAACTTACTAGAAAAAGCGAACGGGGCTTACATTTTTGTCGATTATGCGCACAACTATCTTAGTATTCATTCAATTGGTCAATTTGCCCACGAGTTAAGACCTGATGGCCGAACGATTATCGTCACAGGTAGCGCAGGTGGTAAAGCTATCTCACGTAGACCTGATATTGGAAAAGCACTATCAGAATGTGCAGATGTTGCCATATTAACTAGTGATGATCCTGATTTTGAAGACCCTGCTGCTATTGCGACAGAAATAAAAGCAGCAATTACTAACCCCAAGGTTGAAATTCAGTTGGAATTAGATCGAGCTACTGCTGTTACTTCTGCTTTTAAACAAGCTAAAGCAAACGATACAGTCATCATTGCTGGTAAGGGGATCGAAAAAATGATGAAATATCAAGGGTCAGAAGATTTCTACGAAGGTGACTTTCATATCATTAAACGTTTAATTAATGAAGCAAAGGAAGTTTAATTATTTCATTTGTATTACATTTTTATTTTTCTGGGAAAACCCCTTATTTTTATACGTTTTTCTTGTATAATCAATGTATTGATAACTTGAAGGAGCCTTTCCCATGACGACTAAACATAAAAAAATATTCTTTTTAACAGGGATGACAATCATTCTTCTTTTGATTACTTTTTTCGGCTGGAAACTTTTAGCATCTGTTCTTGCCCAAGGAACTGCTGAACATTACACTCGTTCAGCTATGCCTTATGGTTTTGTGCTGGTGCTGTTTTTCCCCATTGTTGCCACTTCTACCTTATTTTTAGGCCTAGCCCGTGCAAAAAAATGATTGTTGTAAAAAAGCTGACTTCTTTACCTTCTAGGTATAAGTCAGCTTTTTTATTACTCATTACTTGTCCAGTGACTTCTTTTACTACTCTTATATTTTATTTTTAACAGTAAGTAGCAAGCACTTTATTTCTCTTCTTTCTCTTTTTATACTATAGTGAAGTTGTAACAAAAAAACACAAAAGGAGTGTCGATTCATGAGCAATAAGATGTCTGTTTCAACTGTAATTAATGAAGGCGGACGCGAAGGTGTCAGCAAATCCTTAAGTGGTGACTTTGAAGTAAAAACAACCGGAACAAATAAAAAAGGTTATACTAACCCAGAAGAACTGTTTGCTGCAGGAATTTCTGCTTGTTTCAACGGTGCAATTCAATTCCCATTAGAACGCGATGGTTTAGGCGATCGTGATCGTACAATTCGCGCAGAAGTAGCTTTATATGGTGATCTACCAGATGATCATACAACACTTCACCTAGAAGTTACATTGATTGGTAAAATCGATGGTGTTTCCAAAGAAGATACTTTGAAATATATGAAAGAAACCGATGGCATCTGCCCTTACTCAAAAGCTGTACATGGCAATGTCGACATCAAGTATGAAGCAGAAGAATAAGTTTTAAAAAGAAGCTAGAACGCTCTAGCTTCTTTTTTATGTGCTATTTTGTATCTTAGGTCATTTGTTTGTTAAACTTTTGTCTTATGCTATAAGACAAGGCCATCTTTCTTTATAGACCTATACCACTTCGTCCATAGTATTCGCATTAAAAACTTTTATTAAATACAGCTCACTTTTCTTTTTAGCTACATACTTTTTATCCGCTGAAAATCCCTCTGAGATCTCATATATAATTGTAAAGCCCAACTGATTAAAAATTTTTTTGATTTCATTCATCATAATCATAGACAATGACTCCTTAATATCAATTATAGAATAACAGACATACTACTAATTACTTCTCAAAAAAATCCTACTTAATCCATGCGCTACCGTACGAACGCTGGTCAACGTCTGCTTTTTATCTAGCGCTTCTTGCCAAGACACAGGCCCTAAATGAATAGAAAACGCTCCTAGCATTAGCTGGTCCATTGCGCCGATATCTTGCGTGCGACTGCCACACAAAGCAATTACTGGCACATGATACTTTTGTGCGAGTTTAGCCACGCCAAATGGAACTTTTCCTTGCTCGGTTTGTTCATCTATTTTACCTTCACCGGTAAAGATCAAATCCGCATCTTGGAAATGATCTTCTAGTCCGATCATTTCGGCTACGGCCGGAAAGCCAGCAATAATTGTTCCACCTAACAAAACCATTGCTCCACCTAAGCCACCAGCAGCTCCTGCACCTTCAAACTGAGCTAGATCCACTCCATATTGTTCCTTTATTTTTTCCGCTAATTGACGTGCTCTGTATTCCATTTCATTTACCGTATCAGCATTTGCTCCTTTTTGCGGACCAAATATTTCTGCAAAACCATTTTCCCCAGTATAAGGATTTGTAACATCGGCAATCGCAAACAATTCTGTATTAGCAAATAACTGCAAACTAGGTTCAAAGGCAACATCTGTTGACCTCAACAAGGGATTTCCTTCTATATTATCGGTTGAAGACATACCTAATGCTTCAAGCATGCCCAAGCCTCCATCTGATGTGGCACTTCCTCCTAAGGTTACATAGATTTCGTCCAGTTGTCTTTCTAATGCATCTTTTACGACAAGTCCCAAGCCATAAGAAGTGGCCTTTCGTACCGTTTCATCAGTCGGGTAAAGTAAATGTAAGCCAATAAAAACAGCGGCTTCGATGATTGCTACTTTTTTATCTTTAAATGAAGTAATCAAATAATTTCCTTCAATACTATTACCGAGTGGATCCTTACTTTCTACTAAGACCCATTTACCACCAATTGCAGCATAAATTGAATCCATAGTTCCTTCGCCACCATCAGCGATTGGAATATTCCTTTTTTCTTGCCAAACTTCATTAGGTAAGCCTGATAATACTGCTTGATTTAATTCTTCTGAAGTAGCACATCCTTTAAATGAATCGATAACCGATACCACTTTCATCTGCTCACGTCCTTACTTTTTTACTTATTATACTTAAAAACGCAAGAATACAACACTAGGTTGATTCTTGCGTTTTTATTTATATTAATTTGCTACAATGTTGACAATTTTATTAGGTACGACAATCACTTTACGGATCGTCTTACCAGCCAAATGCTCTTGAATGCTCGAATTATTTTTCGCTAGTTCTTCCAATTCTTCTTTGGTTGCTTCAGCAGAAGCTTGCACTTTTGCTCTTACCTTGCCATTTATTTGTAGGACAACTTCAACTTGTTCTTCAATTAAAGCAGATTCGTCATACGTTGGCCAAGCAACATAGGAAATGCCACCTTCATTACCAAGGATAGCCCAAAGTTCTTCGCCTAAATGAGGCGCAACAGGTGCTAGTAATTGGACAAAACCTTCAATATATTCGTAGTAAAGCGAATCGACTTTATTAGCTTCGTTTACAAATACCATTAGTTGAGAAATACCAGTATTAAAACGTAAGTTCTCAAAGTCTTCCGTTACTTTTTTAACTGTCTGATTATAGACTTTCGTCAAGGAGCCATCATTTATGGTTGTGATACGATCTCGCATTCTTCCTTCTTCATCAACACACAAACGCCATACACGGTCTAAAAATTTACGGCTCCCTTCCAAACCATTTTCATTCCAGGCAACAGAAGCATCTAAAGGTCCCATAAACATTTCATAAAGTCGGAGCGTGTCAGCGCCATATTGTTCAACCACATCATCAGGATTCACAACGTTACCGCGTGATTTTGACATTTTTTCATTGTTGGTTCCTAGAATCATGCCTTGATTGTATAATTTTTGGAAAGGTTCTTTAGTTGGTACAACGCCTAAGTCATACAAGAACTTATGCCAAAAACGCGCATACAATAAATGTAAAACCGCGTGCTCAGCACCACCAATGTAGACATCAACTGGCATCCAATTTTTCAAGTGATCATAATCCGCTAGGGCCCCTTTATTATGTGGGTCGACAAAACGGAGGAAATACCATGAACTTCCTGCCCATTGTGGCATAGTGTTCGTCTCACGACGCCCTTTTTTACCCGTTTCAGGATCTGTCACATTGACCCAATCCGTAACATTAGCTAATGGTGATTCACCAGTACCACTTGGTTTAATATCTGTCGTTTTGGGTAATTCTAATGGCAATTCAGATTCTGATAATGCACTTGTCGTCCCGTCTTCCCAATGAATGATCGGGATTGGTTCACCCCAATAACGTTGTCGAGAAAACAGCCAGTCACGCAAGCGATAACTGATTTTCTTTTCGCCTAGTCCTTCTTTTTCTAGCCAAGCAACCATTTTTTCAATGGCTTCATCTTTATTCAGTCCGTCTAAAAAGCCAGAATTAATATGAGGACCATCTTCGGTAAAGGCCGCCTCTTCAACGTTTCCGCCTTCCAATACTGGAACAATATCTAAATGAAACTTCTTAGCAAATTCATAATCACGTTCATCATGTGCTGGTACAGACATAATAGCACCCGTACCATAAGAAGATAATACATAATCAGCAATCCAGATCGGAATTTCTTTACCGTTTACGGGATTAACAGCGTAGGCTCCAGTAAAGACGCCTGTTTTTTCCTTTGCCAAATCAGTACGACTCAATTCAGACTTTTTAGCTGCTGCTGTTACATAACGCTCTACCGCTTCTTGTTGTTCGGGCTGAGTAATTTTCTTAACAAGATCCAATTCTGGGGCTAAAACTGCATAAGTTGCACCAAACAACGTATCAGGCCGTGTGGTGAACACAGTAAATGTTTCGTCTGCATCTTTTACGTCAAATTGCACATTTGTTCCGATAGAACGACCAATCCAGTTGCGTTGCATTTCTTTGATGCTTTCAGGCCAATCTAAATCTTCTAAGTCATCTAACAAACGATCGGCATAGTCGGTAATTTTTAACATCCATTGACGCATCGGTTTGCGCACAACCTCATAGTCGCCTCGTTCACTCTTACCGTCAATGACCTCTTCATTTGCAATAACCGTTCCGAGTTCAGGCACCCAGTTTACAGGCACTTCTGCTTCATAAGCCAGCCCTTTTTCATATAGCTTCGTAAAAATCCACTGCGTCCATTTATAATATTCTGGATCCGTAGTATTAATTTCTCGTGTCCAATCATAACTAAATCCCAAAGAATTAATTTGACGACGAAATACTTCAATATTTTTTTTAGTAAATTCGGCTGGATCGTTTCCGGTATCTAACGCATATTGTTCAGCCGGCAACCCAAAAGCATCCCATCCCATCGGATGCAACACGTTATAGCCTTGGCTGCGTTTCACACGCGCTAAGATATCCGTAGCTGTATAGCCTTCCGGATGCCCCACATGCAGCCCTTGGCCAGATGGATACGGAAACATGTCTAGTACGTAAGATTTTGGTTTTTGTTCATCCTCTGTTGTGATAAAGGTGTTATTTTTTTCCCAATAATTTTGCCATTTCTTTTCAATAGCTTTGTGATCGTAAGTTTTCACAAATTATCTCCTCCTTGTGTAAATAAAAAAAGCCCATAAGAAGCATATAAGCATCTTATAGGACGTAATCAACGTGGTACCACCTATTTTTACTGAAAATAAATCAGCCTCAAACGTTTTAACGGCCGTCGCCGTATTTACTTTTTAAAGTTCACATTCCAAGACAAGTTCAAAAGCATTCTTATACATTTACAGCGACCATGTACTCTCTAAAAAGAATAACTTTTTACTACTTCTCGCGAATTTTGTTTCAAATGTTGATAGATTGTACCTATAGTATCAAAAAAGTAAAATAAATTCAATTATAAACAATAATCTTAGAAGACACGTTCTATTGACGTGTCTTCTAAGATTAAGTAATAGATTAACTTACTTTTAAAGTTTGTCCAATATAAATTGTATCTGAACTTAAATTATTGATCGATTTCAAACGACTAATTGAAATATCATATTCTTGCGAAAGCATCCATAAGCTATCGCCACTTTTGACTTTATGACTGCTATTTGATCCACTATTTGTCTGATTTGTATTGTTAGCCGATGCTGATCCTTTTTTCACTGTTAATTGTTGGCCTGGATAAACAAAATTATTTTGGATATTATTCCAACTACGCAATTGATCCATCGTTATGCCATTATTATTCGCAATCAACCAAACAGAATCCCCTGATTTTACAGTATAACTACTGTTTGAGGTATTGTTATTGGAATTACTTGAACTATTACTATTTGAATTGCTTGAGCTGTTTGAATTCCCATTGTTGGCCACTGTTAATTGTTGGCCTGGGTAAACAAAATTATTTTGGATGTTATTCCAACTACGCAATTGATCCATCGTTATACCGTTGTTATTAGCAATCAACCAAACGGAATCTCCTGATTTTACAGTATAAGTGCTGGACCCATTATTAGACGAATTGCCGTTATCAGTATTCCCCGAATTACCAGCATTTCCTGAATTGTTTGAACTACTGCTGTTTGTCACTTTCAATTGTTGACCTGCATAGACAAAATCATTTTGAATATTATTCCAATTACGCAATTGATTCATTGTTATGCCATTATTATTCGCAATCAACCAGACCGAATCCCCTGGTTTTACAGTATAAGTGCCAGATCCATTACTAGATGAATTACCGTTGTTATTGGAGTTATCAGAGTTTTCGCTATTACCCGAATTTCCTGAATTTCCGTTATTATTTGAGTCATTTGAATTGTTATTATTTTCTACTGTCAACTGTTGGCCTGCATAGACAAAATCATTTTGGATATTATTCCAACTACGCAATTGATCCATTGTTATGCCGTTTTTATTAGCAATTAACCAAACAGAATCTCCTGGTTGTACAGTATAAGTGCCGGATCCATTATCAGACGAACCTCCATTGTTATCGGGAGTTTCAGTATTACCTGAATTATCATTACTGTCTGAATTATTATCATTACCAGCATTTTCGTTGCCGCCTGTCCCAGTGTCGATAATACCATCAGAACTACCACCAGTATCAAACCGCGTTAAGTTATAGTCTTCAATCACGCCGTTTAACACAGTGTTATAATTTGGTGCAGTCGCGTAAACACCAGTCAAAGCAGCAGTGGCATCTTTATACGAATTGGTGTTACTCTTCCATGCGCCACTATATAACCCGGTACTCAACAAGGCAGCATTATCTTGGAATGAAGCAGTATAAGATGGATATTTACGAAAGTCCGCGTTAACCGTAACATATTCACCATTAATATATTCACCGGTAGGCATTGTAACAGATTGCCCGTTGTAACTTCCTTTAATACCAAATAGATTATTATTAGGAGCTTGTGACAAAGTACTTGAACCCCAGCCACTTTCAACAACTGCTTGGGCAATCATTACTGAAGCATACAAGTCATTTGATGCAGCAACAGATTCTGCATGGCCAGCAAGTTCTTCAATAAAAGCTGAAGGTTCTGGCGCAAGTTGAGAAGAAAAAGCTGCAACTGCAGGTGCTTCATCTCCCGGAAATTGTTCGGCAGCTTCTTGTAGTTCTTCTGCTTCTGTCTGTTCTTCATTATTTTCTGGGTCTTCTATATCTTCTGCTGAATCCTCTGGAACTTCGCTTTCAGGCGCTTCTTCTACCTGCTGTTCTTGGGGTGCTTCGTCTTCTGCCGCAGGTTGTTGTTCTACTTGCTCTTCACCCTCCGTCAGTGGTTGCTCGGTATCTTCTGCCACAGAATCATCGCTTTGTGTTAAGTCAGCTTCATCTGCTTCAGTATTCGAATAATCAGTTGTAGGTTCGTCTGTTTGGCTTTGTAAGTCATTTGCACCCTCTTCTGAATCATAAGGCGCCACCACACTGCTATCTGCTTCTTCAGCATGTACATTATGTACTGGTAACAAAGGACTGACCGCCGAAACAGCTGTAACAGTACCTACAACGGCTGCACCCTTTTTCAAGTTCCCGTATAAAGACAAACGCTGTTGGATCTTTCTGCGTTCTTTTCGTGACAATGACGATTTCATTTATTCTCCTCCAAACTTTCAAACTTTTACATTTATTTCAATTATACATGGAAGAAATTCCATAGGCAAAGCAAAAAACGAATGTAATGTATTTTTAATCTGACTGTAACATAAAAAATTTTCTAAGTTATTCAATTAATTTTAGCCTATTTTAACAAGTATGCTATACTATTTTTGTTAAACAGACCTTAAGGAGCCTTCCTCTATATGAACAAAAAACTATATATGCAGTTTGCGGGAAGTTGTACTTTCCTCATTTTTGCTTTTTTAAGTTACGTAGTTAAATTTTATCCTGCCTGGCTACAGCCATTTGATAACATAATTACTTCAGTTGTGCGTAGCCTTTACCCAAATTGGGATGGCTTTTTCTTATGGATTACACAGTTTGGTAACGTAGCTAGTATTGCCATATTATTTTTAGCCATGCTTTTTGTACTCGTTTATGGAAAAAAGTATGTAGATGCTCTTTGGTTAAGTATGGGCGTAATTACAATTGCAGTAGTTATCAATCCCTTATTAAAATTATTTTTCACCCGTGAACGTCCCTTACTAGAGCATTTAGTCGTTGAAACTAGTTTTAGTTTTCCTAGCGGACACGCGACAGCGTCGATGGTATTTTATGGATCCTTGATTCTCTTGGTTCCATTGTTTATTCAATCAAAAGCTTGGTGTATCAGTTTACAAACTTGCTTAGCTATTTTTATTTTATTAATTGGTATCAGCCGAATCTATTTAGGGGTGCATTTTCCCACCGATATATTAGGTGGTTATTGTGAAGGCCTTACTTGGTTACTGTTTACTTATCCAATTTATCGAAAACAGCGGCTTATTAAAGTTTTGCAGAAAAAACAATTATAATCAACATGAAACGAGGGATAACCATGTTACAAAATGCTTTACAGTTTAGCCACACATTGCTTAAAGAAGTCATAACAGACTATGACCATGTCGTAGATGCTACTATGGGAAATGGTAATGATACCTTGTTTTTAGCTGAAGCTGTAAAGCCAAACGGTCAAGTTTACGCCTTTGATATTCAAGAGCAGGCGTTACTGAAAACTAAACAAAGGCTTGTTGAGCAAGGCCTGGCTGAACAAACAAAATTAATTTGGGATGGCCATGAGCATTTGGCCAACTACCTTACCGAAAATGAACCCATAAAAGCCGCCATTTTCAATCTGGGTTATTTACCCAAAAGTGATAAAACCATAATTACTTTACCTACTACAACCAAACAAGCCTTAGACATATTGCTTTACCATTTAACCCGCAAAGGACGAATCTTGATCGTCTCATATTACGGTCATACTGGGGGAGAAGAAGAATTGGACATGATTAATAAATACTGTCAAAAATTACCTCAAGAACAATATAATATCTTACGTTATCAGTTTATTAATCAAAAAAATCAACCGCCTATTTTATTTTGCATTGAAAAAAAATGAATAACCACCCTAAGATAAAATTGTTACAATCTACCTTAGGGTGGTTATTTGCATTACTTAACATTCAAAAATCATATTCTTTTAACAAAGAAAGTATATCAACGCGATTCCTTTCTTGGTATAGGCTTTTTAATAATTCAGTATTTTGGATCAACTGCATCAAATTTTGTAGCATTGCTAACTGCTCATGCGGTTGGTTTAATCCTAAAATAAAAATAAAATCAGCTGGTACATCTTGTTCTATATCATCCATTCTCTGAAACAAAACCGGATGATTTGGAATAATTAAGGCAATGAATTCCTCTTTTACCCATTCTGGATCCGTATGCGGAATAGCAACTCCAAAGTCTCCTTGGTCGATGCCAGTGGGAAAGGTTTCTTCCCTTTCTAAAATTTTCTTTGCAAAATCTTTGGTTACCCACCCACTTTCAAATACCATCTTATGCACTGCAGCAAAAGCTTCTTTTTTGTCTTGGTATGACTCACCTAACAAAATCGGCGAGTGTTCCAAATAATCTGTGACCTTTTTTCCCATTTGCCTTACCCCCAATAATTGATTCTATATAAACGTAGCAGCCGCCACACTTGGTTTTTATCATTACATGCTAACAAATCAGATAACACTGCATCACGACCGGCTAAATCCATAATTTCCAACAAAGCATCCACATGCTTTTCTTTGTTGTCTGAGGCTAAAAGCACAACGAAATGGATGGTCTCCCCTGTTTCGGCCGTGATCCCCTTTTTGAAAATCCCAAAAGACATAGCGACACCTTGTGCCCCTTTTTCTGGTTCTGTATGCGGCAAAGCTAACTGATTACGAAAAACAATATACGGCGGAATGCCTGACAGCTCTTGTTTTAGAGCAGTTAAATAGCGCGGTTCAATCATTTTTTGCTCGATTAAAGGTTGGCTAAGCAATTCTAAAGCTTCATGCCATGGCACTTCGTTTTCCTCTATAATTAAGCCATTTTTAGGCATTAATTGATCAAAGTGATTTGACTCATTGTTAATCACAGCGTTTTCTGAGGTATTGTCTTTCAAAAGTTTTAGTATTTCAAAAAACAGGCTTTCTTTATCAGGTACGGTTGCTTGCTGAACAACGTTAGCAACAATTTTTTCTGCTAGTGAAGATTCGTCTAAACCAACCACTGTTTCATTCATTACTCTTTGTCGTAACTGCATTTTTCCTTTATCTGTTAAAAAATCTTTGACTAAAAAATACTTTTTTTTGGTTTCTAATGGGACCGAAGAGAAAACCAAATCTGCTTCAATCTCTTGTGCATAAAATTCTCGTAATGACATTGTAGAAACAAAGTCGATTTCGGGGAAGACATCCTTCAATGTTCGTTCCATTAACAGGGATACAGATATGCCATTTGTACAAACAATAACTGCAGTTGGACTTTTTTTACGCAACAAAGAACTATTATTTTCTAACAAATGACTGCCGAAAAACAAGGCTAAGTAAAAGATCTCTGTATCAGAAATCTTTTGCTCAAAAAACTCTTCCAATGGCTTCACTGATTTTTTTACCAAGTAGAAAATAGAAGAGACTTCCCGACTATGTTGTCTTGTGATATCGACTTCAGATAAGTGCATGCCGTATTTAATACGATAATAAGCTGGCCGCATATGAATCATAATCTGTTTAAGCAACTCACTTTTATCTTCAATTATCACATGAGCCACTTTTTCAAAACGGTCAATCATGTCTAAAACCGCCAATTGCATCGTTTCAAATTGGCCTTTGGATAAAACATCGACTTGAGTTAAGGTAGTAGATAAAAAAAGTAAAGTGAAATAGATAATTTCATTGGTCTCTTTCTCATATTCTGGGAAAAAGACTTCTTTAACCACCTTATATTCTTTTGTTTCCTGTAATTCGACATAATCTAATTCAAAATCATAATTAATCTTTTTACCTCTTATGATTCGCCGGTCTAACAGCAATGTCAATACTGGTAGATCATTTACCTTATCGTCAGAATAGCGTAAATTCAAGCGTTTCTCTAACACACTGACCTTTCTTTTATATTCTGCTAATTGTGGTTGAGCGATATCGCCAAATTGTTTTAGAAGTGCTTCATTATTGGTAAATTGGTTGATCGTATTGACGGTTTCAGTTAATAACTGCCGGCGGTTCCATTCTTCTCCTTTGATACGATAGCCTTTTGAGCGTAAATACTCCAAGCGTAGTTGATAGTGAGCTAACAACGGTTCTACTTCTTTAAGGTCTCTAGCAATCGTATTTTTGCTGACATCCAATTCGACGATAAAATGATTCATTGATAAAGATTCCGTTTTTGACAAGAGCATAAGAATCAACAATTGAACGCGTTCTTCTGGTAATAAATAAGTATCCTTTGCCATTTGTGCATTGTTCTGGTCGAATTCTTCCGCTGTTTTTTTAGTTATAATAAAATGACCATTCGTTGTTCGCGTTACTGGATCTAGATTTAAATCATCTAAATATTCATTGACTTTTTTTAATGCATAACTTAACTGCGAACGTGTCAAATCATGTCTTTTTTTCAAAGAAGTACTGGTTTCGTCAGGGTTATTTAAAATCTCGATAAATAGTTGGTTGGTTCTTGCGTCTAGTTCCATTAGAATTCCCCTTCGAAATGTATTCATGGTTTTATAAATAAATTAGAGCCAGAAAATTTCTGGCTCAATTTTTTAGCTAAAGCTTTCCCCTGATTGAATCATTACTTTAACCTCATCTCCTGACATGACGCTTTCAAAAGCTTCGCGCCATTCTTCTAAAAGAAATTTTTTGGTAACCATGGCAGAAACATCAATGGCACCTTTGGCTAGTAAATGTAAGGCAATCGGCCAGTCATATGGATTTTGTGATCGGCTTCCGATATAGTGAATTTCTCGTTGAATGATCGTTTCTACATCTAATTTTTCAAATTTATCTTTAAATAAACCGACTTGAACAAAATCACCGCCTTTTTTCATTAAAGGCAAAGCTTGGTTAACAGCCGCAGCCGAACCTGAAGCATCATAAACTTTAGTCACACCCGCATTGTCTGTCATCTGATTGACAACTTCTGCTAGGTCTTGCTTTTGAGTATCAACAATCGCATCTGCGCCAAATTTTTGCGCCAATTCTAAACGCTCACTATCTTTTGAGATACCTGTAGCAATCACAGTTGCCCCGATTTCTTTAGCAATTTGAGTAAGAAACAAGCCAATCGGGCCCGGACCCATCACTAAAATCGTATCATGAAGGTCTAATGGGCTTCTTTGGTACATAGCGTGAACGCAACAGGATAAAGGCTCACTCATAGCAGCACCTTCATAGCTAAGGTTTTCTGGTAATTTATGCGCATACTTCGCTTTGGCTACAACGTATTTTGCCAAAGAACCATTTTGTTGGGTGCCAATTCCTTTACGATAAGGACAAAGGTTATATTGTTCTTTTTGGCAATAAGGACATTTTCCACAAACATAGAAAGTTGTCTGACTTGTTACACGGTCCATTGGTTTAAATTTCGTTACGCCTTCACCCACTTGAGCTACACGTCCTGAAAATTCATGGCCTAAAACAACTGGCGTTACAGGGTTTTTATACTCTCCTTTAAACGTATGAATATCTGAACCACAAATTCCCGTATAAGCCACTTCAATTAAAATTTCGTCTTCTTTAGGAACCGGTACTTCTAATGTCTCAAGTGACATTTTGTCATAACCGGGTTCTTTTTTTGTCACACCTTGCATTGTTTTTATATTTTGTTTTGTATTTTCTGTTGCATGCATAATGTTTTTTCCCGACCTTTCAATTAAAATACGCTATTGAACAATTCTGATCCTTTCAAGATAATCCAGTTTAAAATGTTACCACCTGTATCTAAGTTACTGATTTGAGCAGCTCCTTCAGGGAATTCTACGATGCCTTCCCCCATTTGTGTGATAACCGGGGCAAAATTGGTCGCCATATATAATCCAAATACAACAGCGACAGTAGTCGCTAAAACTGAATGTACAATGTTCCCGTTACGACCAGGTACGATTAATGCTGCGAAAAATGGAATCGTTGCCAAATCGCCAAATGGCAATACATGGTTCCCTGGCAAAATTACTGCCACAAATAAAGTAATTGGCACCATCAAAAGTCCGGTAGATAAAGCTGCAGGTGAACCTGTTGCTAATGCAGCATCCATCCCAAGAAAGATTTCCCGGTCTTTGTAACGACTTTTCAATAACTTTTGCGCGCCTTCTTGGATGGGGATAAGACCTTCCATCAAAATTTTTACCATGCGTGGCATTAGTAACATGATACCACCCATTGTCATAGCTGTTTGTAAAATACCAGAAATATCATAACCGCCAAGAATTGCTAAAAATGCTCCAATAATCACGCCCATAATCATCGGTTCTCCAAAAATACCAAAACGTTTCTGAATGGTCTCTGGCTTGACATTAATTTTATTTAGTCCAGGTATTTTAGAAATTAGCCAAGCAGCTGGGATTCCAAATACAGCATAACCTGCTGCTGAACCAGTAGCAAAGCTGATTCCTTCTAAACCATAGTACTCTTGTACTTTTGGTGCTGTCTTATCAGCAATAACCAAGCAAAAAATAGTATAAATAATACCACCTAAAATTCCCATAATAATGCTTCCAGTTACGATATAGGCAGTTGCTGCAGCTGCTGACATATGCCAATAATTCCAAATATCAATATTCAAAGTTTTCGTCCATTTCAAACCAAGCATAGCCAAATTAACCACTAAAATAATTGGAATCATCAAACCTGCGATCGGTTGAGCCCATGTTATGGATGAGATCGCCGGCCAACCAGCATCGATGATGGTTAGATTTAATCCAAAACGTTCAACCATAGCTTGAGCAACAGGACCAACAGTGTTGGTTAACAAGTCAATAACTAAATTAATCCCAATCATCCCGATACCTACTGTAATACCAGAAGTTATTGCTTTCGTAGGCTTTACCCGGAATACCAACCCTACAATGAAGATAATAATCGGCAGCATAACGCTTGGTCCCATGTCTAAAACTGCTTGCACGGCATTCATCAAAGTTCCCATGATATTGTGCTCCTTTCAAGAAATACTAGCTAATTTGTTTAGCTGCATCAATAATTTCTTTTTCTGTTTCTTCTGTACCTACGCCCGTTAAAAACGACATTGCTTTAATGGCAGGAATATCGTATTCTTGCGGCAACACTGTGGTAGAAATCAACATATCCGCACCATCTTGTTTTCCAGCTGCTTGCGAGATCTTTATTTGATCTACATCAGCTTCCATGCCATTTTTTTTGAACAATTCTTCTACTTTTTGTGTCACAACCGTTGATGTAGCTATTCCTGCACCGCAGGCGACTAAAACTCTAATTTTTCTCATTGCTTTTCCCTCCAAATTGTTTTTTTGTTTTAAAAAATAACGAATAAAGGATATCCCTTATGTGCACACGTCATTTCCTTGACAATTTTCATTATATTTTAAAAGCGCTTACTTAACAATGATATTAGGCGCCCACTTTTATGGAGACAATTGTGCAGCATGAACTTGTACCTTTTTAATGTGAAAAAAATAACATAGCGATCTATATTTGCCATGTTTGTTGTTTCATTTAATATGATTGTTTTAGCTAAAATAAAATTTCCAACTTTCATTATCAATCCATTTTTAGCCAAAAAATGGGCCGGAGCAAAAACTCCAACCCGCTTAACACTTTACTTGCTATAATTTAGCAAATACAAGTAGTGTTTTATATTTTGTTTTAAGCTCTTTTTATTCGTCTGTGGCAGATAGTTGAAACGTTTCTTGGCTTTTTGTAAACAATGCTTGATCAAAAAATACAAGATAAACAGTCAGCTCATTTTGCAAAAGGAACTCTTGAATCGTTTCCACAGCAATTTTTACTGCTGCTTCTTGCGGGAAACCATAAATCCCTGTGGAAATCAAAGGGAAAGCTATACTATGGCAATTTCTTTCAACTGCTTTTCTCAAACTATTATGATAACAAGCAGCTAGCAAAGTTTCTTCTTGTGAACTTTTTCCTTGATAAACGGGTCCAGCTGTGTGAATGATATAAGAAGCAGCAAGGTTACCAGCAGATGTCACGACAGCCTCACCAGTTTTGATAGGCGCTAATGAATCACATTCATCCTGTAGTTTTTGCCATCCAGCTGCTTTAAAAATAGCACCACATACACCGCTGCCACCTTGTAATTGTTGATTGGCAGCATTAACAATGGCATCAACGTTCATTTTAGTGATATCTTGACAAACAAATTTCAATGACATTTTTTTTACTCCTTAAAAAAGCAAGGATTCAAAAAGAACCCTTGCTTTATCATTTCGTTATTTCAATGCATTCACGATTTCTTTGTTAAATGCATCTAAGTCATCTGGTGTCCGGCTAGTAATCAAATTATCATCGATTACTACTTCTTCATCCTTCACGTTAGCTCCAGCGTTAGCTAAATCAGGTCGAACAGAAGTAAATCCGGTCATCGTTCTACCTTTAGTCACACCAGCTTGGATAAAGATTTGTGGTCCGTGGCAAATCGCAAAAACGGGTTTACCAGAATCAATAAATTTTTTAGTAAAGTCAACATATCGTTTGTCTGTGCGTAATTGATCGGGAGAAAATCCTCCTGGAATCAATAATGCATCAAATGAGGAAACATCTACATCTTCAATTGATTTATCAATTGAAAAAACTGTCCCTTGTTTTCCATCTACATGGTCTTTCCCATTATCGCTAATGATCACAACTTCATTACCCGCATTTTCTAGCGCTTCTTTAGGTGAGGTCACTTCAATATCTTCAACAAAGTCTGTCATAATCGCTGCAATTTTACTCATCGATTTGTTCCTCCTTGTAATCATTGTAGGTTTTTTCAACCTCTATTTTCATTATAACGAATGATACCTTTTGTCTCAAATAATTCGCTGTACAATCATTTGTTCACGAAATCAAAAAATATGATAAAATAAGCTGTACAAACAAAACAATCCGGTGTAATGAAGGAGACTTACTTTGAAAAAGAAACGAACTTTACTTACCGCAGTATTCCTATTTTTTCTTTGCTTTTTTACTTTCAGCTCTACAAGTTCTGCCCAAGAAATAGCTACGTCCGCAGTAAATAACCACGCCAATCTATCATCAACCTTTAGTGGGGATGTAAATCTTGTTTTATCCGCAGCAGGACAAGAAGCGGCAGAAACACAATTATTAGATAATCCGATTATTACGTTTTTACTCGAACATCTAAAAATTAATAAACCTACCATCTTTGCTATAGGGATAACAATCATTGGCATAATTTTCCTTTTAATATCGCTGTTTTTACCTAGTCTAGCCAAACAAGAACAGCTAAGACAAAGATCAGTTCAATCAACCGCTCCTTCGAGACAGCAAAACCGACAAAAAAGAGTTTCAGCCAAAGAAATTATTGCCGTCACTGGTCTGGTCTTTGTACTAATAGGTGTCGTTATCCAAACCTTTAATCAATTGAATTAAAAAAGACTGGAACATTAGTTGCTTTCCAGCAATGCTTCACGAAAAATTACCTAGCCAGTCGCCTTTTATGACGAGGACCTACTTGGCTATAGGAGCGATCCTCCAATTATTCGTGAAATTAACATTGCTAGAAGCTTTTGTTCCAGCCTTTTTCTTTATATTATTTATCTTTTCTAGTGGGTAACTTGGTAATTACCTACTCTAAATTGCAGAAATCACCTTGTTATTGCTTACTCTGTTTTTCTATATCTATAACCCGGTCAATAAAAGGCTCGTAAAATTCTTCCTCGTGGGAAACAACTAAAACCGTACCTGGGTAATTACCCAGGCTTTTCTGTAAACTTTCCTTGGTTTTTTGATCAATATGATTTGTCGGTTCATCTAAGATCAAAAAGTTACTAGTTTGTAGTGTTAATTGCGCCAGTTTTACTTTGGACTGCTCACCACCGCTCAATAACTTAAGTGGTTCTTGTGCTAGTTGGTCGCGAAGGCCACAACGAGAAAGTTGCCTTCTCAATTCCTTATGTGATGCATTGGGGAAAATATCTCCTAGGTATTGCAGCGGTGTTTGCAGAGGAGACTCCCATGCTAATTCTTGCTCAAAATAATCGATCTTAGTATTGGCAGGGTAATAAAACTCACCCGCTAACGCAGGTAATCTACCAAGCAAAGTTTTTAACAACGTAGATTTTCCAATGCCGTTGAACCCCTTTAACACTACTTTTTCCCCATACCGGATCGTTAAATCAATCGGTTTTAACAAGGGCTTTTCATAACCGATCGTTAACCCTTGTGTAGTTACTGCAAAAGTTGCAACAATTTCTTTATACGGAAAATCAAAATCTGGCTGTATTTGGTTGGTTGGTGGAGTAAGACGATCTACTTTTGCTAATTGTTTTTCCCGACTTTTTGCCATTTTTGAACGTGTTCCTGCCTTATTTTTACGGATATAGCTTTCCGTTTTTTCAATTTGCTTTTTTTGATTTTCGTAGCGTTTCATATAGTTTTCTTGATCTGCTTCTTTTTGTTTTAAGGCTTTATCTAAATTCCCCGTGTATTTCGTTAACATTCCAAATTCAATATCAGCAATATGCGTCGTAATCTCATTTACAAAATGTTGATCGTGTGAAACGACTAAAAACGTGCCAGGAAAACTTTGTAGAAATGAAGTTAGCCACTGCACGTGTTTATCATCTAAATGGTTCGTCGGTTCATCTAGGACCAGAACAGCTGGTTTTTCTAGCAATAATTTAGCTAGAATAACTTTTGAACGCTGACCCCCACTTAGATTTTTCAAAAAAGTATCCAATCCTAACACATCAATCCCCAGTCCCACGGACATTTCTTGAATCAAAACGTCCATCTGGTAAAAATCACTTTGGTCTAATTGTGTTTGTAATTTTCCAGCTTTTTCTAACAGCAGATCATCAAGGGTTTGGCTATATTCTTCATAAAGGTTACCAATTTCAGCTTCAGTCGCTAACTCCTTTGCAAAAGCTGTCTTTAAAAATTCATAAATCGTTAGTTGTTCATCCACCCGTACGTACTGATCTAAGTAACCGATGGACTGATTTTTAGGTAATTCGACAGAACCTTCATCAGGTAATATTTCCCCCGTGATAATCTTAATCAACGTCGATTTCCCAGCTCCATTTTGACCAATCAATCCTACATGTTCGCCAGTGTTTACCTGCAAATTTAATTTTTCATATAATACTTTATCTCCAAATTGTTGCGAGATATTAACCAATTTTAACATTATTCATCCTATCCTAACTATGTACAATTTCTATTCGTTAAAAAACTGCGGACAGCTTTGTCCACAGCTTTACCATAAAATTATTTAACTTGAAAAGTTTATCACGCTTAAAGTAATATGTCCAGTTTAGTCGTTCCAAACGTTACTTATAGGTAAATCTACTTCAACTTTTGTGCCATCGAATTCCTCTTCAATGTATTCTTGAACTTCAGGGTCATGATATAATTCCCCTAATTGTTGTAGCTCCTCTTCATCTTGCCGATCTTCTCTTACAGCAATGATATTTAAATTGGTTCGATTTGACTCATCAGCTTCTTCTCGATAAATGGCGTCATTTAAAACATTCAAGCCACCTTCAAGAGCAATCGTATTACTGATTAAAGCCATATCTACGTCTTGCAGTACACGCGGTCCAGTTAAATCATCAATTAAATTAAATTCTAAATTTTTAGGGTTTTTACTGATATCTTCTGGGGTACCCACGCCATCATCAAAGTCATCATTTAATTCAATTAGTCCCGCTGATTCTAATACGCGCAGCCCTCTTGCGGTATTGGCCGGGTTATCGGCTAAAGCTACTACAGCATTATCTTCTACCTCGTCGATATCTTCGTATTTATCTGAATAAACGCCCATTGGTTCCACGTATGTTGTAGCAATAGGTATTAATTTTTCAATACTATCTTCGTTATAACTTTCTAAGTATCCAATTGATTGAAACGCGTTAGCGTCAATGTCACCATCTGCGGTAGCGTTATTTTTCATTGCGCCCCCATCAATATCTTCGACTTCAATTTCGAGTCCGGCTTTCTCAGCCGCATCTGAATTAGCAACAAAACGCCAAATATCTGCATCGGCACTTTCTGATCCGACTCGGATTACTTGGTCATCTGTAGTTTCTTCAGCGGCTTCTTGTTCTTCTCCATTACTGCAGGCACCAAGTGTCAATAGCGTTACTATAGATATAATCCCAACCCACTTTTTCTTCATTGAAACCCTCCTTAAAAGTAAACAAACACTGCGCAAATTTTCTATCCAAAGCCGTTATTTTTTATGTTCATTCATTTTATCTGCAAAGCTATTCAGAAAATTCCGTTAATTTAAAAACTAGCAGTAGAAGCAAACGTTAAGCAACTTGGTTCGTTTTTGTTACAACTTTATGTAAAACGTTTTGCTTCTACTACTTTTTAAACAAAATAAACAGCTTATTTATCGCCCCAAACCTCTTTAGCTGTTTCGACAAGTAGTGCTAATTTATTCCATTGTTCTTCTTCTGTAAGATCATTACCTTCTTGTGTGGAAGAAAAACCACATTGTGTGCCCAAACATAATTGATCAAGCGATACATATTGGCTAGCTTCTTTAATTCGTTCTTTTAAGACTGCTTTATCTTCCAATTCTGATGATTTCGTGGTAACTAAACCTAAAACAATTCGTTGATCCTTGATATTTTGCAATGGCGCAAAACTACCAGAGCGTTCGTCATCAAATTCTAAAAAGAAACCATTAAAACCAGTAATTGCTAATAAGCGTTCAGCGATTTTATCATAAGAACCGTTGTACAACCAACGCGACTGGAAATTACCTTTGCAAAAATGGAAAGTCACAGCTAAATCAGCTGGTTTAGTTGCTAAAACAGCTTCGGTAATATCACCAAACTCTTGAATTAATTCATCTGGATCATAACCATTTTCTTTAATCAGATCGCGAAAATGATCATCAAACAAAGCACCCCAGCTGGTATCATCTAATTGTAGATAACGACAACCTGCATTATAAAAAGCTTGAATCGTTTCCCGATAGGCTGTAATTAAGTCTTGAATAAAATCAGCTTTTGACGCGTATACCGGATTTTCATTATATCTTTTTGATAAAATAAAAGAATCAAGAAAAATCATATTAGGGCCTGGGATAGTTTGCTTTGCTATAACGCCTTCTGCTTTTGCGTGCTCGTTAGTAAAACGAAAATGATCTAAAAATGGATGCGACGGATTAAAAGCAAGTTTCCCACTAACAAATGTCCCTTGAGCTTCTGAAGTAACACCAAAAGCGGTGGTTTCAAAATCAAAGACAGTAATCCCGTCTAAGCCAGCAATAAAATCTAGGTGCCACCAACGTCGACGAAACTCACCATCAGTCACAGCGTTTAACCCGATCTCTTTTTCTTTTTTTATTAAATCGCTAATCGCTTCATCTTCCACTTCAGTTAGAGCATCTTGCGTAATATTCCCTTGTTTAAACTGTTCTCTTGCTTCTTTTAACTTTTGTGGTCGTAAAAAACTTCCTACAATATCCCAGCGAAATGGTATTTTTGTCATGTTTTTCCCTCGTTTCCCTATAAAAACAAAGCGAAAATAATAGAACATTTCTTTATTTCCGCTTGTTTTTTAGTATTTAATGCATGGTCATGCCACCGGTCACGTTAATTGCCTGTCCGGTCATATAACTAGACAGCGGGCTTGCCAAAAACAAAATAACATTGGCTACATCTTGTGTGGAACCAGTACGTCCCAAAGGTACTTGGCTTTGGTCTTCTTCTAGCACCTCTTGAGCAGTCATACCACGAATCGCTCCACCTTCTTCACGCTCACGATGTTTCATGGGCGTTTCAATAATTCCAGGGCACACAGCATTTACTAAGATGTTGTCTTGAGCAGCTTCCAGCGCTAAGGTTTTACATAACCCTAAGACTGCATGTTTAGATGCAACATAACCAGACATTCCTTTGTAACCATTTTTACCTGCTTGCGAGGCAACAAAGATTACCCGGCCAGTTCTTTGATGGCGTTGCATCAAAGCAGTGACATACTTACTACTTAGATATGCACCACGGGTATTTACCGCAAGTACTTTATCAAAATCTTTAGTGTTGCTTTCTGTTAGGAAATCTACTGTAGAAATCCCGGCAACATTAACAAGAATATCAGGTATTAAGTGCTTTTCTTCTAATTGCTGGGTTAAATTAACGATTTCTTCTTCTTCAGCAATGTCTAAGTGTATTTTGTAAAAACCCGCAGAAAGCTTGGTCAATTTTGTTTCTGTAAAAGCAATATCACAAGCAATTACAGTAGCATCTTCTTTTTGAAAGGTCTCTACCACACTTTGGCCAATTCCTTGGAAAGCTCCGATAACTAAAACAATTTTACCTTCTAGCTCAGGAAAGTACATTAACTGCGCCTCCTAAACAACATGGCGTTCAAAAGGATCATCACTGATGCCATCTTCTAAAACAAGCTTAGCATACTCTTTAGCAGAAAATAGCGAATGGTCACGATAGTTACCACAGCTGGTAATGTCAACGCCTTGTACATCTTCCCATTTTGTTTCATAAGCAATTGTTTGAAGCGATTCCTTCAGAGCTTGCGCAACTTCTGTTGTGCTAAATTCTCCCCAAGTAATTAAATGGAAACCTGTCCGGCAACCAAACGGTGAACAATCAATGATCCCATCTAACCGATCACGTAATAAATCTGCTAATAAATGTTCAATTGTGTGTAATCCTGCAGTTGGAACTTCTTTTTCATTTGGTTGTAAGAAACGTAAGTCATAATTTGCAATGACGTCACCTTTTTTGCCAGTTTCTTCGCCAATCAAACGTACATAAGGTGCTTTCACCTTTGTATGATCTAATGTAAAACTTTCTACTTCCGCCATTTCTCTTCCTCCTAAAAACTTTTTTAGAGATAATAAAAAATCTCCATCCCTTTGCTTACCATCTATGATAAACAAAGGGACGAAGACTTTCGCGTTACCACCCTTATTTGCATAAACTTCACAGCCAATGCCTCAACGGTACCCTGAGATACCCGGCAGTATATCGGCTGCTTTTCCGTCTACCCAGCGTCAACTGGATAAAAAGCTCAGAGCTCATCTTCACTGACTTTTATTTGTACCCTTTTCCACCATCCGGGTTCTCTTTAACAAATGCACCAGCTACTCTTCTCTGTCATTGCTTTACATATGATTTGTGAACAGTATAGACAAGAATAGAGGAATTGTCAAGCTGATAAATCCTACTTTGGGTTCTGTAACAAGAGATAGATTAACAAATTTAAAAACCATACGAGCAAACTAATTTAAAATAAAACCGCTTGCAATAAAAAAATTTTATGTTACTATATTTTTGAATCGATTCAAAAATAAAAAATGAAAGCGTGAAAAAGTTGTCTATTACCGAAAAAATTTCAAAATGGTTAATGCCGTTTGCTTCAAAGATGGCTAATCAACGGCATCTAGTCGCAATTCGTGACAGTTTTGTCGATATCAGTCCTATTATTATCGCCAATTCTTTATTTATTTTGTTGAACGCGCTTGTTTTTTCTAATGAAACAGTCAATGAATTCATAGACTTGTCTTCTTTATCCGATTTAGCATTAATGGTCAATAATGGTACTTTAGGTATTATGACAATATTTGTCACGTTCTTAATTGGTTATCGTTTAGCAAGTCATTACATTTCAAATGGGAAAATTGAACGAAAAAATCTAAGTGAGCTGCACGCAGGTATCTTAAGTTTAGCGTTAGCTATGGTTATGTTCCCTTTATTTAACGAGGTTACTCCAGTAGATTCACCAGAACCAATCGAAGTTACAGGCGTTTATTTGCAATCACTCACTTCATCTGGTGGCCTATTTGTGGGCATTATTGCAGCTTTACTAGGTACAGAATTATTAGTGAAACTATCAAATAAAGATAAATTACACATCAAAATGCCTGAGGGTGTACCTCCAGCTGTTGCAGGTTCGTTTAATGCGTTGATTCCCGAATGTTTGACTATTGCTATCTTTGCCATTGTAACTTTTGCGGTTGTCAAAGGAACAGGACAATCAATTCCAGATATCATACAGTTAATTATTTCTGCCCCGTTGCAAACCGCAATGGAAAGCCCATTCGGTTTATTTGTAGTCCAATCATTTACACAAATTTTATGGTTTTTTGGTTTACACGGACAAAATATCGTCTCATCGGTTACGTCTCCACCAATGTTGACAGCTATACAACAAAATGTAGATGCTTTTAACGCAGGCGAAGCAATTCCCAATATTGTAACAAACCCTTGGATTGGTATGTATACTCTATTTGGTGGAACAGGCGCAATTTTGCCCTTACTAATTGCGATCATATGGGTGTCAAAACGGAAAGATTATAAAAACATTGCTAAAATTGGCTTATTGCCAAGTTTATTTAACGTATCTGAGCCTATTATGTTCGGTCTTCCCGTTGTAATGAATCCTTATTTAGCAATCCCTTTTATTGGTGTGTCGCTAGTTAATTTAACTATCGCCTACCCTTTAACTGTTTTAGGTCTTGTAGGAAGAAGCGTGGTTATCCCACCTTGGGTTTTACCCCCTATCATTACAACTTGGGTAACTACAGCAGGAGATATACCAGCCACCATACTTTCTATTCTTTTATTTATTCTTGATATATTTCTTTATATGCCCTTTGTACTTGCAGCCAATCGTGGAATGAGCGAAAAT
Organism: Tetragenococcus koreensis; assembly: GCF_003795145.1. Taxonomy (GTDB): domain Bacteria; phylum Bacillota; class Bacilli; order Lactobacillales; family Enterococcaceae; genus Tetragenococcus; species Tetragenococcus koreensis. The sequence continues at coordinate 2,088,742 of NZ_CP027786.1, forward strand.
ATAGAGTAACAAAATTTCATAGAAAAGAGGAACCTAATGGCTACTATTCAAGAAGTCGCAAAACTAGCTGGGGTTTCAGTTGGTAGTATTTCTCGATATTTAAATGGACATACTCTAAAAAAAGAAAATATGCAACGTATTGAAGCCGCCATCACAAAACTAGATTATAAACAAAATTACTCTGCCAAAGGCCTAAAAAGCAATCGTACGATGTCAATTGGCTTATTGATGAATAATGCTCAAAGCATGTTTTCAGCTTCTATGATTGCAACTTTAGCGGATGAACTAGAAAAACTTGGTTACAGTATGTTATTTAGCGGGTTTCAAAAAAATAAAAGTCAATTAGGTAATAAATTGGATTTTTTACTTTCTCGTAAGGTAGATGGGTTAATTGTTTTTGAAGCCGAGCAAGAATGGCAGGAAGTGCAGCGTCTTAAAAACTTAGAGATTCCTGTAATTTCAATCAATACTCCTTTGGATTTTCCTAAAATTGATTCCATTCTCATGGATAATCGTCAAAGTACTAAGAAGGTACTCAAAAAAATGATAGCTTACGGTCATAGAGAAATTGGAATTATTGCTGGGCTACAAAAAGACTATATCGCTAGAGAACGCTTAGAGGGCGTTTTGGAAGCATTTGACGAAATGAATCTTCCAGTTGCAAACCATGCAAAAATATATTACGGGGATTATTCGAAAACCAGCGGATATGCTGGATTAAAAAACCTACTTGCTCACAAGGTCAGTGCGGTCTTTGTTTGCAATTACAATATGTCTCTTGGCTCTTTACAGGCAATTTACGAAAAAGATATTCAATTAGGAAAAGACCTTTCTTTTGCTAGCTTTGATTATTTTGATTCAAGCGATATTTTTAACCCAAAATTAACTGTAATTCGACAGCCAGTTACTGACATGAGCTTGCTGGCTGCTGATCGAATAGTTAAGAAAATTCAACAAACGAATTCCTTGGAAGGAAAAAAATTTATTATGCCAAATAATATTTTATGGCGCGATTCAGTAAGGAGAATGAATTAGACATGGCTAAAATTCGTGAAGATATCGAAGAAAATACAGCGTCTTTACAAGAAGAATATGACGAGTTACCTTATCAAATTAAAAATAAGTTAGAATGGTTTTCCGATCAAAAAATTGGGATCATTTTCCATTGGGGACTGTATTCGCAAGCTGGTATTGTTGAATCTTGGCAATTATCTAAAGAAGATGATTGGGCAAGAAAAAAGGGAAGTTGGCGTGAAGATATCCAGACCTTGCGCAAAGATTACTGGGAATTAAATCAAATATTCAATCCTGAAAATTTCGATCCCCAAGACTGGGCTAAAAAAGCCAAAAAAGCTGGTTTTCGCTACATGATCTTTACTACCAAACATCATGATGGTTTTAATATGTATGATACACAATACAGCGACTATAAAATTACGGCCGCTGAAAGTATCTTTCATAAAAATAAGCAGGCAGATATTTTAAAATCTGTCATTGAAGCTTTCCATAAAGTAGACATTGCAACTGGCTTATATTACTCTAAAGCTGACTGGCATTCTCCCAATTATTGGAAACCTAATCAAACGCCTTACGGACGGTATGCTAGTTATGATCCATACAAAGACCCAGAAACATGGAAAAAGTTTAGCCAATACGTAGAAAATCAGTTGATAGAGCTCATTAAAAACTATGGACCAACAGATATTTTATGGCTTGATGGCGGTTGGGTTAATACTACACACAACGAATATTTACCAATGAAAGATATTGTTGCCAAATTAAGAAAAATCCAACCTGATTTATTAGTCGTAGATCGCGCAGTAGGTGGCAAATATGAAAATTATATTACACCTGAACGAAAGGTCCCTGAAGTTCCGCCCAAAAAAGCTTGGGAAAGTAATATCCCGTTGGCTAAAAATTGGGGGTACGTTCCACATGATGAATACAAATCCTTTGAAGAAATCTTAAACTCTGTCATTCAAGTCGTTTCTTTAGGTGGTAACATTATTTTGGGCGTTGGCCCTAAGCCAGATGGTACTTTACCTAAAGAAGCCCAAACAATCATGCAAAAATTAGGTAATTGGCTACAAATTTATGGTGAAGGAATTTACGAAACCCGTCCTTACCAAGAACTTACAAAAAAAGGGTGGTTTTTTACGCGAAAGAAAAACACCGTATACGCTTTTCATAAAAATGAAGGAACAAAAATCTCGTTAGATCTAACTGATTTTCCTACAAAAATAAAAAAAGCAGTTGATATGGAAACAAAAGAAGAGCTTTTAGTTGAGCAACAAAGAGTGTATGTTGATCAACAGTCAGAATTTGTTGGAATACAGTTACAGGTAACTCAAAATAATCTATGAAAAAAACGGAGAAAAATTAGACAATTTCGCTTGAAGAGACTTTCTGCTGCCAAATAGCACTTGACAAGCCTACAAAATGGCTTGCGTCATGAATGAGGGCGCCCAGTTATACGAAAGAAAGCAGACTAAACGCACCCTCACCCTGCGAGTGTAAGTCATTTTTTCGGCAGGTCAAGTGTGCGCTACGCCTATTCTCGTTGAGGACAACCCGTTGCCGAAAGCTTGATTTAACTTGCTTGACGCTTTTTGATAAAGTCTTCTGACATATGGAGTAGTTTGACCCATTTTTGTGGCATGTCAGGACACTCGTTTAGTTCCGGCAGTAATACGGGGACGTTCTTTTCTAGCTTGGCATGAGGCCTAAGAAAGTTGAAATAGGTTGTAAATAAGGTGACGTGAGCCAAAGGCCCAGCGCCTGAATGAAAACCGCCTAAAGGTTTGTAATTTCCTTTAAACGTCCGATTTAAACGTTCAATGATCTGTTTTAAAGGACGGTATTCTTGGGAGACCTTATCCTTATTGGTTAAACCGATCACTTGGATGACTTCAAAGTCGATTCCGTTTTGAGCGTAGAAAGCTTGAGCCAACTTATAAATGGGATTACCATCGACGACCAATTGGAGAGCATCAGGCACCTGTTTAAAACGACGAATCACGTCGTGGATGGCTTTAATGGCCGTTTCTGTATCACGGTGTCGGTTATAACGGTGGGAGAGAATAATCTTTTTCTCCGCATCAAAGAAAAAATAGATATAGTGCCATTTTCCTTGCACACGAATGTACGTCTCATCTCCACAAAATTGATCCGATAGCTCATAAGGATAATAATCAGTCAAAGGTTGGACCCAATGCGCAACTGTCCGGGCATAGTTACGAATCGTTTGGCCTGAGATTTTTAGTTGATGAACATCGAACATTAAGGCCGCTGTTTTTTCGGCAGACAGTCCGTAATTGGCATGATAGGTGAGAATGAGCCCTAACACATAAGGGGAACTGTGGATCTTATTTAACCGCACCTTAGTTTCAAAGTCAGGGACTGCTTCCAAATCAGATAAAGTTAAATCGAAGTTACGATAGATATAGTGCATTTTGAAGAGCGATTTGTTTTTCTTGAACTGCTTTAATTCTTTTTTTGACAGGCTCTTAAGACGTTTTTTGTAATAAGGACAGGCTTTATTCAGGCATTTATAGATATCGAATCCTTTACGGTCTTTGATTTTGACTAGGTTTTTCTCACAATGAGGACATTGAAAGATCACCTCTTTGGTATAGCGATTCTTGTAGTTGAATAAATTAGCGCATACCTTGCATAAATACTGATCGTTATCACTTTTCCCGTTGTTCAAGTAGAGATAGTCTGCAGGCGCCTGGCAACGTGGACAGTGAATGGCGGAAGAAACGGTCGGTGAACTCGCACGGCGTTGCACAGGTTTTAATGGTTTCCCTGTTTGGTGAAGGTGTTCCTGCAGAAGTTCTTTGTAATCGAGCGTTTCCATCTCCACCACTTTTGGAAGTTCATCGACCGTCATTTTTTGATAATCTAAGTCTGCGATATCCGTTGGCCTGGGTGCTTTAGAGTTGGCGTAAATCGAACTTAGTTGATAAACCAAAAGCGCAATAAATTGTTGTTGTGTATTGATAATTTCCCAAAGCTCTGGGTATAATGAAGTTGACATCTCTATCACCTTTTCTTTTTGGTTTTGTGTAGCTTTTAGTCAACTTCATTCTACCAAATAAAGGGGGATAGAGGTGTTTTTTTATTAAAAGTTTGGTTGAACAGGGATAAGCAGCGCTTATCCAATAATTTATTAAAAAAAATTTTGAATTACTCAGTTACAATTGGAGGAAAAAGTATGAAAACATTCCCGAAAAACTTCTTATGGGGTTCAGCTACCTCGGCCCCACAATCAGAAGGTCACAGTTTAAAAGATGGAAAATCAGCAACCACTTGGGACTATTGGTTTAAAACGAGTCCTGAGAAATTCCATGAAAATCAAGGCCCTGCGAACACATCTAATATGTATGAAATGTACCAAGAAGATTGTAAGCGGATGAAGGAAATTGGTTTAAATTCATTTCGTACTTCCATTTCTTGGGCGCGACTTCTTCCCGATGGTAAAAACGTCAATCAAGAAGCGGTCACTTTTTATCGTAACTATTTCAAAGAAATTATCAAAAATGACGTGAAACCAATCATTAACTTGTTTCATTTCGATATGCCTATGTGGTTAATGGAAAAAGGTGGCTGGGAAACACGTGAATCTGTCGACGCATTTGCTTTTTATGCCAAAACTGCTTTTGAATTATTTGGTGATTTAATAAACGACTGGACTACTTTTAACGAACCTATCGTGCATATCGAGTGTGGTTATTTAAATGGGGCACATTATCCAGCTATTCATGATTTCAAAAAAGCAATTCAGGTGGGCCACCATACATTAATAGCCCATGTTTGTGCCGTAAAAGCCTTCCGTGAGATTATGTCTGAAGGTAGTATTGGCATTATTTTAAATATTACACCTGCTTATGCACGTAGTGATGATAAAGCTGATCAAATAGCCAAAGAAAATGCAGATCTACTAACCATGAAAAGCTTTCTAGACCCTGCAGTAAAAGGTGCGATTCCTAATGATTTAATCCAATTAATCAAGGAACATGATCTAACTCCCAAGACAGTATCAACGGATACGAGTTTGATTAAAGAAAATACAGTAGATTTTATTGGTTTGAATTATTATCAACCACTACGTGTACAGGCGCCAGTGAATCCTAACTTTCCGGCTCAAACACCGGACGACTTATTTGCGCCTTACGATTGGCCAGAAAAACGAATTAATCCTTATCGTGGTTGGGAAATTTACCCTAAAGCAATCTATGATGTTGCTATGATGATGAAAAATGAATACAACAACTTCCCTTGGTACGTTAGTGAAAATGGCATGGGCGTTGCTAATGAAGAAAGATTTTTAGATGAACAAGGCATGATTCAAGATGACTACCGGATTGATTTTATGAAAGAACACTTAGATTATCTTTACCAAGGGATCCAGGAAGGTAGCAATTGCTTTGGCTACCATACTTGGACCTTCATTGATTGCTGGTCATGGTTAAATGGTTACCGTAACCGTTATGGTTTTTATCGTTTAGAGTTAGAGAATAACTTTAAACGTCAGTTGAAAAAAAGCGGATTATGGTATAGAGAAACCGCTCAAAATAACGGTTATTAAGAAAAGAGGGACAAGATGAGTCTTGCAGTTTTTGACCTAGGTGGTTCGTCCGTAAAATACGGCTTATGGGATCAACAAAGGATCAATCAAGTCGGTCATTTTACTACGCCAACTACCTTTGAAAATTTAAAAGTACAACTTCAACAAACCATTGCTCCTTACAAAGATCAAATGACCGGAGTAGCATTTAGCGCTCCGGGCGCTGTTAATGTTACACAGCGAAGAATCGATGGGATCAGTGCGATCCCTTATATTCATCAACGGCCCATCTATGATGAATTGGAATCTCATTTGGGGTTACCAGTGACTATTGAAAATGATGCCAATTGTGCGGGGATTTGCGAAATGGTATTGGGTGCTGGAAAAAATGTTGAAAATGCTGTTTTTCTCGTTATCGGTACTGGTGTCGGCGGAGCCATCTTTATTAATGGTGAATTATACAAAGGCGCCCATCTTTTCGGCGGTGAATTTGGTTTAATGCATAATCAAAATGGCAAAACGTTAAGCTACAATGGGACAGCTGTTAATACAGCAGCTCGCTTTTCCAAACAATACGGAAACAAATTAACTGGACTTGAATTATTTGAACAAAAAGATGCAGGTGATAAACGAGCTACACAAGCTATTGAGTCAATGTATAACCATTTAGCTGACAGCCTTTATAATATTCAAGTTTCGCTAGACCCTGAAATGGTCATCCTCGGTGGTGGCATTTCTGCTCGTAGTGAATTAGCTGAAGAACTCCAGACGCGTTTGCAAAATTTATTAACAGACGAAGGGATCTCTGCTATCTTGCCTGAAATTAAAACGTGCCACTATCAAAATAACGCAAATTTAATCGGTGCAGCGCTAAATTTTGAAAATATGCCTAAAAAGTAGGTAAGCAGATCCGCTTACCTACTTTTTAGGCATATTGCGTTTTTTCGATGTTTCTAATTTTCCAAGCATCTAAACAGATATCTAAACGAAACTGTAATGAATTCTCTTGTAGCTGCGCAGATAAAGAAAAATCTAATTTTTCTGCTAACTGCTGCGCAATAGCTAAACCAAGTCCTGAACTATCAGCCCCACGAGAACCTTCACTTTGATAATTCCGATCAAATAAACGGGCAACATCGATATTTTGTCCATCAGAAAGTTGGTTTTCAAAGATAAAACTTAATTTTTCTTCCTGTTTTTCTAGGCGGATATTGAAATATTGAGCGCCATGAATAAAGGCATTTTTAATTAAGTTTTGGACAATTCTTTCAAAATCAACGCGACTTGTTTGAACAACAATCAGTTCATCTGCTAACTCGATATCAATTGTGGGAAAAGTAGCGGAAAGCTCTTCATAGTAATTTGCTACTTGTTCTTGAATTAACGTAATAGGATTAATTGCTTCTTTATGAATTTTATAGTCACCGGCGTCCAACAAGCTTAATAAATAAAATTCATCGATAAGTGACGAAATTAAATACGTACGTTCTTCAATGATTGACAAATATTTTAAATCACGGGTGCCCATCGTGGTTTTATCAAGCATTTGAATATAACCGATCATCGAAGTCAATGGTGTTCTAAAGTCATGTGAAATCGAAGCTATCATCTCTTTACTTTGTTTAGCCATCCGTTTATTTTCTTTTGTTGTTTGGTTAAAAGAAAGAATTAACTCGTTCACTTCTTCAACTAATTGTTGATTGCGCCGTGAAAAACCAATTCTTTTCAAAGGTGCATGAGAATTTCCTTGTTTGATTATTTTAATTTGTCTAATCATACCTTTTAATTCATGATAATAAAAAATCCAAGACACGATTAGTAACAAATTAATACCGATACTAATAAATAAAATCCATACCACAAAACTCACCTACTAATTTTCTTTGACATCAGAACGTTTCAGGATAAAAAATGAAATCATTGTTGTTGTAATAATATAAATACCAATAATAATAAACGGTTGAACTCCAATTGAATTTATCATTTTTAAGGCTGCTTGTGCACTAGGCGGTTGGTTACTTGGTTGCCCTTGTTGTCCATAAAAGATTCCGTTTGTCAGGGCAGTTTGTATTTCTCCAATATTTGTCGAAAGCAAATAAGGATTGAAATCAAAATTACGTAAAATTGGCAAGCGATTCAGCCAACCAATAACACTAGCTATAACTCCATTTGAAAAAACAAAAAATAAAAATAATGAAATATTACCGCTTTGCAATTTCAAAGTAATTAGGTTTGTCAAAGAAGAAAATGCAATTGTAAATAGCCCTAAATAGGCAACTAAACTAAGCAACAGCCCAATTTGATCCAATGTAAAAAAGGAAGCGCCATTATTTAGTAATGCGATTATACCGAAACCACCAACATAAGCCACCGCTAAAAAGAGAAATACAACAAGCATATAAACAAGTGAGCTAATTAGTTTTGCTACAATATACTCACTTTTGCGCAAACCGGAACTAAACAAGCGCACAAAACTTTTACTATTAAGCTCATCGAGGTAAACTGCATAATAAAATTGAGGGCTTATAATTAAAGGACCAAACAAAACAAGTGGCATCACTGCTACTGAAAAATACAACTCGGTAAGTTCACTTTTATTATCTGCAAAATTAGCATTTTCCGAACCAAAAATAACGAAGGTTAAAAATAAACCTGCCAAAATTAACCAATACAACTGATTACTCCGTTTATGAAAAATACGATAAAGGTCGGCTTTAATATAATTAAACATTGGCTTGACCTCCTTCTTGAACAAGAGAAAGATAATACTCTTCTAAAGTTTGTTGATGTGGGGTTAATTTATACAATTCAAGTCCACCATCCACTAAAATTTTGGCGATCTTATTTGTTTCATCAATGTGATCAGAAAGAACAATCTCTTTGTCTCCATTTACTACATAATCCAAGGAAGATAACTGATCCTCTAATAAATAGGTTGCTTTTTCTGTATTATCCACTTTAATAATTACTTGATCTTCTGTTTTTCCTAACAACGTTTCACGATCAACCTCTTTTAATAACTCCCCATCATGAATAAAACCAAAACGGGTTGCCATTAATCCTAATTCTCCCAAAATATGAGAAGAAAGCAAAAACGTTATTTCTTGTTCACGGTTCAATTTTTGTACCAAATGTCTGAAACTAGCAATTCCTTGTGGGTCTAAGCCATTGATAGGTTCATCCATAATAATTAAATCGGGTTTACCTACTAACGCATTAGCGATATTTAATCGTTGTTTCATCCCCATAGAAAATGTTTTAACTTTCTTTTTTACCTGATCTAGCTCAACCAATTTTAATACTCGGTCGACTTCTGTTTTATCAGTGATCCCCTTTAATTTACACGTATATACTAGATTTTCTCTAGCGTTTAAATAAGGAAAAAACTGTGAACCGAACATAAAACCAATATTTTTTTGAGCGCCTACTAAATTTTCTATAGAAGGCTGGTTGTAAATCGAAATCTCACCATTATCTTGTGCAGCAAGTCCCATAATTACTTTAAATAAAGTCGATTTACCTGCCCCATTTTTACCAATAAGCCCATACACTTCTCCTGGTCTCACATGGATTGATACATCATGTAAGGCATTTTGCTTACCATACGTTTTCGTAACGGAACGTGTTGCCAATAGGTTCTCCATGACTCATTCTCCTTTGAGGTTTATTTTGATTATCTTTATCATAGGTTGGAGAACTTTCAAAACTCTATCGAAAATCTTACAAAAGTATTAAATTTACTATATATTTAACTGAAAACCTACGCCCCAAATAGTTTTAATAACCTCCTGTTCTGTAAATACTTGAAACTTGTTACGTAAGCGCGAGATATGAACTGTTATTGTGTTGTCATCACCGAAATAGGATTCTTGCCAAATGGTTTCATACAAGTTTGCCTTTGTAAAAACTTTTTTAGGATGTAGCAAAAAGCATTTTAATAGTTCGTATTCTTTTTGCGTCAATGACACTAATTGATCTTGGTAATAGACTTCATGTGTTTCATCATCCATCTTAACATTACCCACTGTTAAAATAGATTGTTCAGTTTCATCAATTGAATGTCTTCGTAATTGGTTCCTTATTCTTGCTGTTACCTCAACTGTATTAAAAGGTTTAGCTATATAATCATTGGCACCTGCATCAAATACTTCAGATAAAACGGTAGGATCGTTTTTTGCAGTAATAACAATAATTGGCGTAGTCTTTTTAGAACGAATTTCAGCAATTAATTCTTCTCCACTGACACCCGGCAACATTAAATCTAGTAAAATTAAATTAAAGGTATCATTGGATAATACTCGCCTAGCCTCAGAACCTGCAAAAGCTTGCGTAATTTGATAATCTGTTTCAAGTAAATCGTTTAATAAGTTATTAATATTGTTATCGTCTTCTACTATCAAGATTTTCTTCATCATTATTCACCTTACTATGATTAGTCTATTTGCATTTTAGCGTGTAGAAACAAAAAAAGAAAGCTTCCTTCATCATATGGATAAAAAAAACGTCCCAACTTGTAAACAAGCGGGACGTTTTTTTACATGCTATTATTTTTCGCTTTGTGTTTCATTTAAAGCATCTTCTGCAGCCATTTGTGCTTCAATATCGGAAATACTGTAAACATTTTCGCTGGCAGTATTCACTTCTTTTGGTTCCATGTTACGGTAACGAGGCATTCCGGTACCAGCTGGAATGATCTTACCAATAATAACATTTTCTTTCAATCCAAGAAGTGGATCTTGTTTACCACGAATTGCCGCATCAGTCAGTACACGTGTCGTTTCTTGGAAGGAAGCAGCAGATAAGAAGCTGTTTGTTTCCAGAGAAGCTTTCGTGATACCTAGTAATACTGGACGAGAAGTAGCAGGAATACCGCCTGCAACTAGGGTTTTATAGTTTTGGTCTCTAAAGTCCGCAATGTCCATCATTGTACCAGGCAAGATATCTGTATCTCCTGGATCCATCACACGAACTTTACGTAACATTTGACGAACCATTACTTCGACGTGTTTATCGCCGATTTCAACCCCTTGCATCCGATAAACTCGTTGAACTTCATGCAATAAATAATTTTCAACAGAAATCACATCACGTACTTGCAATAAGTGTTTCGGATCGATTGAACCTTCTGTAAGTGGAGCTCCACGATGAATTCGTTCTCCTTCTTCAACTTTCATACGAGCTGTATAAGGAACGGTATACGTACGTGTATCTGTTTCACCTGTAATCGTAACTTCTTTAGCACGAGTAGCCGCATCTTCTGCAATTTCAGTGACTTCACCTGTAACTTCAGTAATAACAGCTTCCCCTTTTGGATTACGGGCTTCAAAAATTTCTTGTACACGTGGCAACCCTTGAGTAATATCGTCTCCAGCAACCCCACCAGTATGGAAAGTACGCATAGTTAATTGAGTACCAGGTTCACCGATAGATTGCGCAGCAACTGTACCCACTGCTTCGCCAACTTCTACTTCTGTACCAGTAGCTAAGTTGCGTCCGTAACAATGACGGCAGACACCGTGTTTGGAGTTACAAGTAAATGCTGAACGAATCGAAACTTTTTCAATTCCTGCATTTACGATTTGTTTGGCTTCCACTTCACTTATCAAGTGATCTGCTCCAACAATTGCTTCTCCTGTTTCAGGATGATAAACAGCTTTACTGGTATAACGACCAGCAAGACGTTCTTCTAATGGTTCAATAATTTCATTGCCTTCTTTGATCGCTTCGATGTCAAGGCCACGGTCTGTTCCACAATCATCATCACGGATGATAACATCTTGTGCTACATCGACCAAACGACGAGTCAAGTAACCTGAGTCGGCAGTCTTCAAGGCCGTATCAGTCATTCCTTTACGAGCCCCGTGAGTAGAAATAAACATCTCTAAAACAGTCAGCCCTTCGCGGAAATTGGAAATGATAGGCAATTCCATAATCTTACCACTTGGTGCAGCCATCAAACCACGCATCCCAGCAAGTTGGGTAAAGTTGGAAATATTCCCCCGAGCACCAGAATCAGACATCATATAGATCGGATTTTGAGTACCTAGAGATTTCATTAATTTCAATTGAATTTTATCTTTGGCTTCATTCCAAACATCAATCACTCGTTCATAACGTTCATCATCGGTAATTAATCCCCGACGGAATTGTTTTGAAACATTTGCCACTTGTTTATGTGCTTCAGAAATGATGTCATCTTTATCTTGTAACACTGTAATATCTGCAATACCAACTGTGATCCCAGCATGGGTAGAATGCTTATAACCTAAATCTTTCATACGGTCAAGCATACGTGACGTTTCCGTTACTTTAAAACGTTTGAAGACTTCGGCAATAATATCCCCTAAGTTCCCTTTTTTGAATGGTCCAATCAAATCTTGTTCTTTGATATGAGCAGGAATATCGGTCCCCGCTTCAACAAAATATTTATCTGGTGTTTGGACAGTTAAATTAAAATCAGTCGGTTCATTCAAATAAGGAAATTCTGGTGGCATGATCGAGTTGAAAATAATCTTACCAACAGTTGTAATTAACAAACGATCTTTTTGGAAATCAGTTAATGGTTTATCACCCAAGCGATTTGGATCAACAGCTACACGTGAATGCAAGTGGACATAGCCATTCTTCCAAGCAGCAACTGCTTCATCCAAATCACGGAAGATCATACCTTCCCCTTCACGTCCTGCTTCTTCTAGTGTTAGGTAATAGTTCCCTAAAACCATGTCTTGTGAAGGCGTAACAACGGGCTTACCATCTTTTGGATTTAAGATATGTTGAGCAGCCAACATCATCAAACGAGCTTCAGCTTGTGCTTCATCATTTAACGGTACGTGAACAGCCATTTGGTCCCCGTCAAAGTCGGCATTATAAGCTTCACAAACCAAAGGATGCAAACGAATAGCGCGTCCTTCAACTAAAACTGGTTCAAAAGCTTGAATACCCAAACGGTGAAGCGTCGGTGCGCGGTTTAATAGTACAGGATGTTCTTTAATGACATCTTCTAATACATCCCACACATCGTCTTCTTGGCGTTCAATTTTACGTTTAGCATTTTTAATATTTGAAGCTAATTCACGTTTAACCAATTCTCTCATAACAAAAGGTTTGAACAACTCAATTGCCATTTCTTTAGGCAATCCACATTGATACATTTTCAAGAACGGCCCCACACAGATAACCGAACGACCGGAATAGTCTACCCGTTTACCTAGCAAGTTTTGACGGAAACGTCCTTGTTTCCCTTTTAGCATATGAGAAAGTGATTTTAATGGACGATTTCCTGGACCTGCAACAGGGCGGCCTCGGCGACCATTATCAATCAAGGCATCTACTGCTTCTTGTAGCATCCTTTTTTCATTTTGCACAATGATATTAGGCGCATTCAAATCTAGCAGACGTTTTAAACGGTTATTACGGTTAATAACACGACGATACAAATCATTTAAATCAGAAGTAGCAAAACGACCACCTTCTAATTGCACCATAGGACGTAAATCCGGTGGAACAATAGGAATAACGTCCATAACCATCCAGCTAGGTTCATTTCCAGAGGTACGGAAAGCTTCCAAAATGTCCAAACGGCGAATTGCTCGTGTCCGTTTTTGCCCTGAAGCTGATTTCAATGTTTCTTTTAATTCATCTGCTTCACTGTCTAAATCTACGCTATCCAATAGTTGTCTAATAGCTTCAGCACCCATTGCCGCGTTGAATTCTTGACCATATTGTTCGCGTTTTTCACGGTATTCGCGCTCAGTCAATAATTGTTTCTTTTCTAAACTAGTATTACCTGGATCAATCACAACATAAGAAGCAAAATAGATAATTTCTTCTAATGCGCGTGGGCTCATGTCTAAAACGAGTCCCATACGAGATGGTATACCTTTAAAATACCAGATATGTGATACTGGAGCAGCTAGTTCAATATGTCCCATCCGTTCACGACGAACTTTCGAACGAGTAACTTCTACACCGCAACGGTCACAAACGATCCCTTTATAACGAATTCGCTTGTATTTACCACAAGCACACTCCCAGTCTTTAGTAGGGCCGAAAATGCGTTCGTCAAATAACCCTTCACGTTCAGGTTTTAATGTACGATAATTAATAGTCTCAGGTTTTTTTACTTCACCATAAGACCAGCTTCTGATTTTTTCGGGAGAAGCCAAGCCTATTTGCATACTTTCGAATTTATTTACATCGATCAAAAAGGGTTCCCTCCATTTCAATTCGCAACTTCGATCAGAAAAACGTAAGTATTTTTGAGAAAATAGACAACTATTTATAAAAATTTCTTTTTATAAATAGTAATCCTATTTTCTTCAAAAAAATGATTTTATTTAATCTACAGGAGCATCTGCTGGATTATTTTCTTCATCAAATTGTTTCTTTTCTGGTTCTTTGCTTTCAGCATCTGTTTCTACTTTTTTAGCATTTTGTTTTTCAGCAAATTTTTCTAAGGCGTCAACAGTGATTAAATCATCATCCTCATCATCCATATCGCGCAGTTCAACTTCTTGTTTTTCATTATCTAGAACGCGCATATCTAATCCAAGTGATTGCAATTCTTTAACTAACACACGGAAGGATTCTGGAATACCTGGTTTTGGAATCGGTTCGCCTTTGACAATAGCTTCATATGTTCTTACACGGCCTACTACGTCATCTGACTTGTAAGTCAAGATTTCTTGTAAGGTATAAGCAGCACCATAAGCTTCCAATGCCCAAACTTCCATTTCACCAAAACGTTGTCCACCAAATTGTGCTTTCCCACCAAGTGGTTGTTGGGTAACTAGAGAGTACGGCCCAATTGAACGAGCATGCAATTTATCGTCAACCATGTGAGCCAATTTGATCATATACATCACACCTACGGAAATTCTACCGTCAAATGGTTCGCCAGTACGTCCGTCATATAACACTGTCTTAGCATCTTTTGCCAAACCAGCTTCTTCTACGGTTTCCCAAACATCCCCATCACTTGCACCGTCAAAGACAGGAGTAGCTACATGGATACCTAGTTGTCTAGCAGCCATTCCTAAGTGCAATTCTAGTACTTGTCCGATATTCATCCGAGATGGAACACCTAATGGGTTCAACATAATATCAATCGGCGTGCCATCTGGTAAGAAAGGCATGTCTTCTTCTGGCATAATGCGAGAGACAACCCCTTTGTTTCCGTGACGACCGGCCATTTTATCCCCTTCGTGGATCTTACGTTTTTGTACAATATAAACACGAACGAGCATATTAACCCCAGGAGATAGTTCATCGCCTGCTTCACGAGTAAAGATCTTCACATCGTGAATGATCCCGCCGCCACCATGAGGTACTCTAAGCGAGGTATCACGAACTTCGCGGGCTTTTTCACCAAATATAGCATGTAACAAACGTTCTTCTGCAGATAGCTCTGTTACTCCCTTAGGCGTTACTTTTCCGACCAAAAGGTCCCCGTCACGAACTTCAGCACCAATCCGAACAATACCCATTTCATCAAGGTCTCTTAATGCATCTTCCCCTACATTAGGGATTTCACGAGTAATTTCTTCTGGTCCTAATTTCGTGTCACGAGCTTCTGATTCATATTCTTCAATATGAACTGAAGTGTAGACATCGTCTTTAACTAAACGGCGGCTCATAATAACCGCATCTTCATAGTTATAACCTTCCCAGGTCATAAACCCGACTAATACGTTTTGACCTAGTGCCATTTCACCATTTTCCATTGAAGGGCCATCAGCTAAGATGTCACCTTTTTCAACCTTTTCGCCTTGTTTTACTAGCGGACGTTGGTCATAACTTGTTCCTGAGTTAGAACGACGGAATTTCGTAATATGATAAATGTCTAATGCGCCATTATCGCGACGAACACGGATTTCTGTTGCATCGACATACTCAGCAATACCATCAGCTTTACATAGCAAAGCAGCTCCTGAGTCATGGGCAGACATATATTCCATTCCAGTCCCAACCCAAGGTGATTGCGGATTGATCAACGGCACAGCTTGACGCTGCATGTTCGCGCCCATCAACGCACGATTAGAGTCATCATTTTCCAAGAATGGAATACAAGCTGTAGCGACTGAAACAACTTGTTTTGGTGACACGTCCATATAATCAACTTTATCTGTAGTAATTTCTAAGTTTTCACTCGTTGCACGTGCCATAACGACATCATTAGTAAATGTTCCATCGTCATTTAAAGGACTGTTAGCTTGTGCAACAACGTAGTTATCTTCAATATCTGCTGTTAAATAATCGATTTTATCTGTTACACGACGTGTACTCCGATCAACACGGCGATAAGGTGTTTCGATAAAACCATATTTATTAATTTTGGCATAAGAAGCTAAACTATTGATTAGACCAATGTTAGGACCTTCTGGCGTTTCAATTGGACACATCCGACCATAGTGAGAATAGTGAACGTCCCGTACTTCATAACCAGCCCGATCTCGTGTTAAACCACCAGGTCCTAAAGCTGACAAACGACGTTTATGCGTTAATTCACCTAATGGATTCGTTTGGTCCATAAATTGTGACAATTGTGAAGAACCGAAGAATTCTTTGATGCTGGCTACCACTGGTCGAATATTAATCAACTGTTGTGGTGTCAATGTATCAGTATCTTGAATGGACATCCGTTCACGAACGACACGTTCCATCCGAGCTAAACCAATACGGAATTGATTTTGCAATAACTCACCAACAGAACGGATACGACGATTTCCTAGATGGTCAATATCATCTGTATTCCCAATGCCTTCCATCAAATTGAAGAAATAGCTCATTGCAGCCACAATGTCTGCTGGACGAACTGTCCGGATATTTGATTCAGGATAGCCATTACCGATCACATTTACTTCACGGTCAGGATCACTAGGTGAGAATACTTTAAATACTTGAACGGTCATTGGATCAGTTACAACACCATCTTCTGATGGGTAGTACGTTACCGTGTTCAAACCATTATCAATATATTCAGCTAATGTGTCTTCCATTACTTGATGCGAGATTTCTGTTCCTTTTTCCAGGACGATCTCACCTGTTTCAGGGTCTGCCAAAGTTTCAGCTAAAGTTAAATTCAACAAACGAGTTTTCAAATCTAACTTCTTATTCATCTTATAGCGACCAACAGCGGCCAAGTCATAACGACGCGGATCAAAGAAACGAGCATTTAAAAGATTCCGTGAACTGTCAGCCGTTTTTGGTTCGCCTGGACGTAGACGTTCATAAATATCTTTTAAGCCTTCTTCTGTTCTTGAGTCCGTTGCTGTTTTGTGTAAATCTTTTTCGATAGTATTACGTAAAGAATCGTTATCGCCAAAGATATCTAAAATGGTATCATCAGAACCAAAACCTAAAGCACGCACTAAGACTGTCATTGGAATTTTACGTGTCCGGTCAATTCTGACATAAGAAATATTCTTAGCGTCAGTTTCCATTTCCAACCATGCACCACGGTTAGGGATAACCGTCGAACCGAAGCCTTCTCTACCATTTTTATCAATTTTACTATTAAAGTATACCCCTGGTGAGCGGACCAATTGTGAAACGATAACACGTTCGGCCCCATTAACGATAAAAGTTCCTTGTTCAGTCATCAACGGAAAGTCACCGAAGAAAACTTCTTGTGACTTAATTTCGCCCGTTTCACGGTTTGTTAAACGTAGCGTAACATGTAATGGCGCTGAATAGTTTGCATCATGCGCCCGTGCTTCTTCCACTGTATATTTTGGCGTTTTTAGTTCATAGTCCACAAATTCCAATGAAAGATTTCCGTTAAAGTCATCAATTGGCAAAATATCTTCAAACATTTCCCTTAATCCTTCATCTAAAAACCATTGATAAGAGTTTGTTTGAATCTCAATCAAATTCGGTAATTCCAGTACTTCACTGATACGCGCGAAACTTCTACGTTCGCGATGTTTTCCGTACTCTACTACGTGTCCAGCCAAGTTGTTCACCCCTTAAAAAGTCTTTCAAAAAAGCTATCCAAAATATTACAATTTAATTACAAATATTAAATATAAGTAACATCAAGCATTTTTTGCGGACTTTAGGCAAAAAAAAACCAAAAATAGAACAGCATCTACATGAGTTTCTACTTTTGTTTCTTTATTCCCAAGCCGGAACGGACAATATTTCGCTCCTGCTCATTATTTTCTTCAGATAGTTTTTGCAACTATTTATTATACATAATCAACTTGTTTTCGTCAAGGCTTTTGTTAAACTTTTTTACAGCTTTTGTTAAACTTTTTTACAATATCATTTCTTAATTGTATAACGGTTTTTAACCCGATATACTTAATAACGAAGAATTGCAAAGGGAGGTTTATATCCGCTATGTCTACCAAACAAAAAATACTTGCCATCCTAAGACAGGATAATGGGATCGTCTCTGGTGAAAAACTGGCTGATACATTAGGAATTTCCCGCACAGCCATCTGGAAAGCCGTGCGAGAATTAGAAAAAATGGGCTACCATATTGAGCATTTTCCTAATGGATACCGTTATTTGACCTCAGATGTCCTTGAAAAAGAATTAATAAGTAACAAAGCATTACCTACTTCCTCTATTTTTATTAAGGAAGAAACCGAATCAACGATGAATGATGCTAAAGTTGCTGCTATTAAACAGCAAACAGCACCGGCTCTTTTTATCGCAGAAAAACAGACAGGTGGGCATGGCCGTTTTGGTCGCCCCTTTTTTTCACCTACTGGACAAATTTATATGAGTTTATTGTTGGCTCCTAACCAAACGTTTGCAGAGTTACCTCAATATACAATTTTAGCTGCCGTTGCATTAAGCCTAGCAATTGACCATCACACAGGCAAACAAACCCAAATTAAATGGGTAAATGATATTTATTTAGATGGCAAAAAAATCTGTGGTATCTTGTCTGAAGCAACTAGCGATTTTGAAACAGGCCAAATTAAGCATGTGATTTTAGGATGTGGCATTAACTACTCGATCGATCCCGAGAGTTTTCCTGAAGAACTACAAGCAAAAGCTGGTTCAATTTTCCCGCAAGAAAATCCTCCGGTAACACGCAATCAATTAATCCAGCTTATTTGGCAATACTTCTTTGAACTAGTGGAAGGTTTGCCTAATAAGGAATATTTAGATGTCTACCGCAAAAAATCATTTGTTTTAGGTAAAACAGTCCAATTTAGTCAACAAGGGGTTGCTTACAGTGGTAAAGCGACCAAAATTACAGACACTGGTGAATTAGTTGTTCAAACTAATCAAGGCGTTAAGACCCTTTCTTCTGGTGAAATCAGTTTAGAAGCCATTTATTAAAAAACAGCAACGAAGCTCAAAATGAACTTCGTTGCTGTTTTTTACATGAGTTGCCAAACAATACAAAGCAGTAAACCTAACGCGTAGCTACTATTAAACAAAACCATATTTTTGATCGCATATCCAAAGCTGCTTGGCTGGGGCAGACTCTTTTTATGTTCTTTTAGATTACGTGAAATCTTCGGTAAAGTAAAAAACACCACCAAAATCGGCCAGCTATAAATACCAAAAAGCCAACCTATTAAAATCGTCACGTAACAAGCATACATCAGCCCTTGAAACAATACTGTTCCAGTAGAACTTCCAATATAATATACTAAGGTGTAACGATGATTTTTGATATCTGTTTTTATATCACGTAAATTATTAGCAAGCATAATGTTGGCAATAGTAAAAATTAAAGGCAACGAGGCCCAGATAAGAGCTAGAACCCCCCATAATTGTCCTGTCAGCAAGAAGTTCCCTTGAGCAAAATCAAGGGTTAGATGAAAAACTTGCTGTTTAATGGTGTTGAGATAAATTGTAATAGCAAATATACCTAAGCCCATCGTTACACCGCTAAATATTTCACCTAAGGGCATACGTGATAAAGGAATGGGACCAAATGTGTAGAAAACGCCAATAAAACAAACGGCTCCACCCATAAGGAGCATCATCCAACCAGTTTGTATACTTAAAACCAGACCAATCAAAAGCGTAGCCGCTAGCATAGCTAAAATCATCCATTGGATTTTTTTAGGTGAAAGTCGCTCACGACCGATCACATTTTCTTGATACTTATAGGTTTGCGATTTGGCTTTTTTAAAGTCCATGAAATTATTAATGGCCGTTGTAGACATGTCAAAAATAATCATACCAATAAAAAATAATAAAGTGAGTCCCCAATGTATTTCGTGAAAATAAGAAATTGAGAACAGTATACCTATAATGAAAGGAAACACACTGGCTACCTTAGTTTTAATTTCAACAACTTCCCAAAAAACTTTTAATGACATAATCTTCTCCTAAACAACTATTTATTACAATTTGCTGCGGTCACCCAGGGTATAACCTGACTCTTCATCCAATTGAAAGCTATCTTTGATGTCGTCTGTCATATATACTTGATCATCCTTGGTCACAAAGATGGCAGAAGTTCCTTCAGGCGTATCATTTTCAATATACTCCAAACCCTCTTTAACTCCCTTATCAAAGATTACTGTCGTCAAACCATCGCCATCAATCGATTTATCAGTAATGACTGTCGCACTAGCAATGTCATTATCGTAAGGGTAGCCCGTTTTTGAATCAAAAATGTGATGATACGTTTCTCCATCTTCCTCTAAATAACGTTCATAGATTCCTGAAGTAACGATCGTTTTATCCGATTCCTCGATAGTACCTAAAACGGCCCCTCGATCATTATTGGGATCTTGAATTCCTACATTCCAAGCTTCATTTTCTCCACGATTACTATGGCCAACTACAAAAATATTGCCTCCCAAATCCACAATAGCAGACTCAACGTTATGATCTTTTAGTACCGCAACGGCTTCGTCAGCAATATAGCCTTTGGCGATGGCTCCAAGGTCGATAATCATGTCTTCATCTTCCAAATAAACAGTTTGCTCATCATCATCAAACTCTATTTTGTTATAATCAATATGTTTTAATGCTTCATCAATTTCATCTTGTGATGGTTTACGAGCATCGTCAAAACCGATCCGCCAAAGTTGTGTGATTGCCCCAATCGTTAAGTTAAACCCACCTTTAGACTCTTCACTATAGTCACGAGATTTTTTTAACAGATCGTAGATATCTTTTGATACTTTGACTGGCTTTTCCCCTGCGTTTTCATTAATTTCGTCAATCTCAGAGCCAGGCTCATTGATCGTAATCTTATCCCCTAACTCTTTAATCCGGTCAAATGCGGGTTGCAATGCATCTTCTTTATCTTGATCAAAAATACGTATGCGTGTATATGTTCCTAGTAGAAATTCTTCTTCTGTATAAGGCTCTTTTTTCATTCCTTGCGCATAAGAAGATTCTGTTGTTTGATTTGTCTCACCCTCGTTGCTACATGCCGTACTAAAAACAAAGACAGCAAGAAGCACAAGAAAAATTCCCGTTTTTCTTTTCATAATAACCTCCACTTTCTTCTCATTTTCTTATGATAGCTTGTTTCATCTAGAATGAAAAGATTTTTAGTGAATTTAGCCACATTTATCTTTTAGGGTCTTACTTTAAATACAGCAAAAAAGAGTCGGAACATCGCGATCCAACTCCTTTTTTTGCCTGTTATTTCAGCGCTTATTCTTCCACATAGTTATCAACTTCGATTGTGTCTGTATCGCCTTTTTCAGCAGCGTTTACTAATTGTTCAGCGTAAAGGACAAATGATTCAGAACTGTGGGTTGCACCGGATACGACTTCGACATCCCCAGGAGCAGCCTCTTCATCATCCATTGTTTCAACGAGTTCATCATTCAAAGTATCGATATATTCATCTGGACCAACACCTGCTTCATCTTCCATGGCTTCGTTATATTCTTCATCATCTTTTTTCGAATTGCCATCTTCATCTACGTTATCAAAGTCAGATTCAGTAATTTTTCCATCTTCTACCTCAATTGAGAATACTGTACGATAGCCATTGCTATAATTCTTTTCTTCTAAGGTATAAGTGCCATCTTGTAGGTCAGCGCCATTATCGATTTCGATTTCATCGGTATTGCCTTCTTGCGCTGCTTGTACTAACTGTTGCGCATAATTTTGGAATGAATGCGAACTATGAGTTGCTCCAGATACGACTTCAACATTTTCTGGATTTTGTTCATTCTCAAGTTCTTCATTTAATTGTGGGATAAATTCTTCAGGTGCAATGCCTGCTTCTTCTTCCATTTGTTCATTATATTCATCATCATCTTGTTTCGATTCTCCATCAGCGTTCACATAATCATAATTAGACTCTGTAATTTCGCCATTTTCTGTTGTGATCGAAAATTCGACATGATACCCATTGTTATCATTTAATTCTTTCAATGAATAGGTACCATCTTGCATTGAAGCTCCTGATACCGCTTCAGTTTCTTCAGATGATGACTCTTTTGTAGACGTTTGTGAAGTTCCTTCGTCATTTCCTTCATCTGCATTATCTGCAGAACATGCACCCAACACAATCGTAGAAAATGCCAACGCAGCAAACCCTGTCATAAACTTTTTAGTTTTCATTTTGTTACCCACCTTACCCTTATATTATTTTTCACAAAGAAGTTTGTGATTCACATAACATTCTATAGTAATTTTTAAATAAGTCAACCTTTTCCTTAAAAAAACTCTAAAAAAGGGCTATAATTTTTTACCCTATTGAAAATTAAAAGAAAAATTGTAGAAATTTTTTTGTGAAATTTTTAAAAAAGTTTAGACAAATGAAAGATTTAACTATATAATGATTACGATTGTGTAATTATTACGTTTATTTAAGGAGAGATTTTCAATGGCTAAGCAAAACATTGTCGTTGTTGGAGCGGGTTATGCTGGCGTTTCAGCTACAAAATTCATGGCCAAAAAGTTTAAAAAAAATGACGATGTCTCAATCACTTTGATTGACCGTCATTCTTATCATACAATGATGACTGAACTTCATGAGGTAGCTGCTGCGCGCGTTGAACCAAATGCGATTCAGTATGATTTACAACGGCTTTTTTGTCGCAAAAAAAATGTGCAATTAGTAACAGACACTGTAACAAGTATTGATAAAGATCAAAAAATGGTCCAAACTAAAAATGGACAGTACCCTTTCGACCACTTAATTATTGGTATGGGCGGTGAACCAAATGACTTTGGTACGCCTGGCGTTAAAGAAAACGGCTTTACACTTTGGTCTTTTGAAGATGCTTTGCGCATTCGTGAGCATATCGAAAAAACGGTAGCAAAAGCTGCCTTAGAACCTGATGCCAAACTTCGAAAAGCGATGTTAACATTTGTGGTTTGTGGTTCCGGATTTACTGGAATCGAAATGGTTGGTGAGCTGATTGATTGGAAAGAACGTCTTGCTAAGGATAACAAATTAGACCCTAATGAAATTAGCTTAAAAGTCGTTGAAGCATTACCAACTATTTTGAATATGTTATCCAGAAATGATGCAGCCAAAGCAGAACGTTACATGAAAAAGAAAAACGTGGATATTCTAATAAATTCACCGATCGTTGAAGTGGCACCAGATCATATTAAATTAAAAGATGGTTCAACAGTTGCTACCCATACCTTGATATGGACAGCAGGTGTCAAAGCAACTTCAGATGCTGCTGACTTTGGTCTAGAAACAGCACGTGGTAATCGTTTAGTTGCTAATGAATATATGCAAGCAAGAGGTTACGAAGATAAAAACATTTATATTGTCGGGGATTTAGTCTACTATGAAGAATTTCCCAACACACCAACTCCTCAGATTGTACAAGCAGCTGAACAAACTGGACACACTGCTGCTAACCACATCGTCAGCGCAATCAACGGAGGAGAAAGTCATAAATTTAAAGGGAACTACCAAGGCTTTATGGTATCTGTCGGCGCTAAGTGGGGCGTAGCTAACTTATTTGATAAAATTCATTTAAGCGGTTTTCTTGCAATGGTAATGAAACACATTGTGAATTTAAAATATTTCTTTGATATTCGCACTGGTTATTACATGTTCCAATATATTATGCATGAATTCTTCCGTGTTAGAGATGACCGTAATGTCGCTCGTGGTCATACTTCACGTAACAGTAATGTATTATGGAGTGTTCCTTTACGAGTTTTCTATGGGTTGGTATGGTTTTTAGAAGCCTTCAAAAAAATTGTGGGCGACGGCAAATGGTTTACTCCTAGTACTTGGTTTGGCGAAGAGTCTTGGTTTAAAGGCGATAGTGTTTTTCCTTGGACTTGGGATTATCAATCTGCTGCTGATGCTGCTAGCGGCGCAAGTGAAGCAGCCGACGCAGCTAGTGGAGCAACTGACGCAGGTGCTGATGCTGCAGTTGAAGCAGGAAATACCATTTTCGGTTTAAGTTATGCTTATGGTGAAGAACCAATGGCTGTCATTGAAAATTCTCCTGAATGGTTTATGAACATTATGAAAACAATTATGCCGAATATGGAAGTTGCAATGTTTTTCCAAAAAATGATGGTTTTTATCGAAATTGGTATTGCGCTTTGTTTAATGGCAGGTTTATTTACTTGGTTATTTAGTGGTGCGACCATTGTTCTTGTAGCAACTTTTTGTTTATCGGGAATGTTTTATTGGGTAAACATTTGGTTTATTCCAGTAGCATTTGCCTTAATGAATGGTTCAGGACGTGCTTTAGGTTTAGATCACTGGGTAATCCCATGGTTACAACGTACATTAGGAAAATGGCGATATGGTAAACCGAAACCACTATATGGACAAAAATAAAAACAAAAATGAAGCTGTGACATAAGTAAAAACAAGACAAAAATACCCGGACTATATTTGATGAAATTGCCAACTGTCGTGAATTTGCGACGAAGGCCTGCCAGACCGCAGGAGCAATCTCTCTATAGTTCGGATATTTTATTATCGAAATAACTTATGTCATAGCTCCATTTTTAAAAGAAACCAAAGATCATAGCCTACTAAAATTATGCTAAAATAGAACGAGGTATGAAGTCAAATGTCAGGTAAAGCTAACCGCTATCTTATCAAAAGAACGCCAAACAGCAGTTGGGAGGGACAAATGCGATCTGAGTTATTGGTCGTTTCTTTATGAGTAATTTAAGAAAATTAATTTTTATTTCGCTTTTGATTGCCCAAGGGGTAGTCATTGGACTAATTGAAAACATGATCCCTTATCCATTTTCCTTTGCTCCTGGCGCTAAATTAGGTTTAGCAAATCTAATTACAATTATTGCTTTATTTACCATGCCCAAAAAAGATAGCTTTTTACTGGTCTGGATGCGTTTGATTTTAACCACGCTTTTAGGTGGCACTTTATCGACATTTTTATATAGTATGAGCGGCGCTATGTTAAGTTATTTGGGTATGCTATTAGTAAAAAAATTAGGTCCAAAATTTGTTAGTATCATTGGCATTAGCGCGACTGGTGGATTTATGCATAATGTTGGCCAATTACTCACTGCCTCTTTTATCGCTCAATCCTGGAGTGTCCTACTTTACTTACCAATCCTATCTTTTTTTGGAATCTTATCAGGGATTGCTATTGGTATCGCCGCAAATTATTTACTACAACGTGTTGATACCTTACGGCGCTTTCAAAATGAACATGAACAACATACACATGAAAAATGGTCAATGCATTGAATGCTAACTGTGTTTTGTTTTTGAAACAAAGGAGACAACTATGGAACTTCACCCTATATGGAATGATTATCCGCAATTACAACCTGAATTAACACAAACGCTAGAATTAATGGAAAAATCAATTCAATTGAAAAATGAACCCGTCAAAAAAGCTTTGTTGGAGATGATCGGTGCAGGAGGAAAACTGCTTCGTCCAGCTTATCAGCTGCTTTTTTCCCAATTTGGTCCTGAAAAAGACCGGCAAAAAGCGATCGCCTTAGCAGCCGCTATCGAAATGTTGCATACAGCAACACTGATTCATGATGACATTGTAGATGATGCTTCTTTAAGACGCAACCTACCCACAATTCGTGCTGAATTCGATAATAATACTGCTGTTTATGCTGGAGATTATCTTTTTGTAACCTGTTTTAAATTGATGTCTGATTATACCGGTTCTTTACGCAGTTTACAAAAAAATGCTGTTAGTATGGAAAAAATATTATCTGGTGAATTGGGCCAAATGGAAGACCACTATAACTTAGCAATCACCGTTGACGAATACCTAGCAAACATCTCGGGAAAAACAGCAGAGTTATTCGCATTAAGCTGTTCTGCTGGTGCATTTGAAAGTGGAACAAGTCAACTATTTGCCAAAAATGTTTCAGATATTGGCCATAACATAGGTATGGCTTTTCAAATCGTCGATGATATTTTAGATTATACTCAACCACGAGCAGAAATTGGCAAACCAGTATTAAAAGATGTGCGACAAGGCATCTATACTTTACCTTTAATCTATGCCTTACAAACAGAAGTCAAACAATTAACTCCCTTACTAGAAAAAAAAGAACTGATGACAGAAGACGATACCCAAAAAGTATACCAATTGGTTAATGAGTTAGATGGCGTTAATAAAGCTCAGCAATTGGCCAATAGATACACTAAAAAAGCATTAAAAAGAATTGACAACCTACCAAATAACCCCGAAAATACAAAAATAATTTTGCAACAGCTCACCCAAACGTTGTTAACTCGAACGAATTAAAAAAGTTTCACGTGAAACTTTTTTTGTTCGAATGGGTTATAAAAACAATTGCCCTTTAATGTTATAATTTTTAAAAAGATAAGCGCATTGAGAACAAAGAAAACCACCAGAAATTCATGATTATTTCATGAAACCTCTGATGGTTTTTTATTACTTAAAAACACTTTTAACTTAACATTAAGGCTTTAGGTCATGGTTACAAATTCTTCTGCACCAGTTGGATGAATAGCTACTGTGTTATCAAAATCTGCTTTGGTTGCGCCCATTTTAATGGCAACGGCAAACCCTTGTAACATTTCATCTACATCTACTCCGATTGCATGTAAGCCAATAATTTTTTCTTCTTTGCCTAAGCAAACTAATTTCATTTCGCATTTTTGTCGATACTCATTCAAAGCAAAATACATTGGTGTAAAACGAGAATGATATACCTTGATTTCGTCTTGGCCATATTCAGCTAATGCTTGTTCTTCTGTCCAACCAATCGTAGCAATCGGTGGATGCGTAAATACGACACTAGGAACAAAATTATAATCTAGGTAAAGGTCCGTTTGCCCATTAAAGAGACGCTCAGAAAGCCTACGACCTGCTGCGATAGCCACTGGAGTTAATTCCAATTTACCAATCACATCGCCAATCGCATAAATTCCTTTAGCGGTTGTGTTTTGGAACTTATCTACCTGTATAAAACCTTGATCATCTAGTTTTACCTCGGTATTACCTAAGCCAAAACCACTCACATTGGCGCTTCTTCCACCGGCGAATAACACACAATCCCCAGTGGTTTTTTCCCCATTTTCAAAAGTGACAGTATATTGCTCGCCGTTTTTTTCAATTGCTGAAGGAATGCACTCTTTATAAATGGACAGCCCCTCTTCTTCATATATTTGAACCAAATTATCAGCCAGCATTTGGTCAAACTCCCGAAGAGGTCGTTCTTTACGAAAAGCCCAAGTAACTTTACTACCCAGGCCATTTACCACTCCTGCGAGTTCAGCAGCAATATAACCTGCTCCCAATACAATCATATGTTGAGGTGCTTTTTCTAAGGCAAAAAAGCCATCAGAATCAATTGCATAGTTACCACCAGGGATATCTAGCGTATCTGCATGTCCCCCAGTCGCAATTAAAATATGAGGTGCAGTATATTGCTCTCCAGCTACCTCAACTGTATTATCATCTACAAACTGAGCATACCCCTTTAAGAACTCAACACCATTACTGTCGAGTCCTCTTTGGTAAGCTCCATGTAAGAAATCAATATAATTTTCTCTATTTTTAACTAAAGTTTTAAAATCAAAAGTCATATCTTTGGCTTGAATGCCGTAACCTGACGCATCTCTTTGAATCGTTTGATAGGCATCACTAGCTTGCCACAT